>JALYQL010000196.1 GCA_030855855.1 Bacteroidota bacterium
AACTTTACCTGTTGATAAAATTGAGTGTGTCGCAAAACTGTCGCAAGATTTTCGTGGCAGTTTCTCCTGACAAAATGGAGGGAAAGACCTGACACAAATATAGTTTTTATGACAGAACCTGCAAAGATGAACGATTGAAAAAAAAGAAGGGTGTCGCATAACCCCTTAAGCGAACACCCATCAAAAATGTTCTGCCGAGCGACAAAACATACAATTAAAACGCAACTATTTTTTCTTTATTGCATTGTATGGCTGACTTGTGACGGTCGTACATCAAAAGCAATTATTCGGCCTTGCGTATCAACTAAAACACCATACGGAAATCCGTCACCTGCATATAGGAGCTTTTCAATAACTGTATTAGAATAGCCTTGTATCCAAGTCATGTTTTTTTCTTTCACGTAAGTAATTACCTTTTGGCGATCATCGTAAGCATCTAATGAAATTATAACAAGGCTATCGGATTTTGTTTCTTGAAGGGTTTTAATTTTCGGAATACTTTGAACGCAGCCAAGACACCACATTCCCCAAAATTCTATGTAAGTGAATTTTCCAGGCTGCATCATACTATAAACATCTACCGAATCACCATTAAATACCTGAAACTTGAAATGAGGCAATTGATCTCCGAGTTGTAAATAGATTGGTGGCTGTAGATCTGCTCGACGTTTTATTATGACAGGATTGCAACCGTTTGTATCAGTATTGATCTCGTATGCTTTGCCGCTGAAACCTAAGATTAAGCCCTGTTGAATTTGTCTTACTCCCATATAATCATAACAGTATGCCGAATCAATTCCATAGGGTAAAAGTGCAATTTTGTCCTTCAAACTCGTAAAGCAACCGTTTACATCTACATCGAAGAAAACAACACAAAGCGAATCATTGCCAAGTATAACATCCTTGCCTTTTATCCAATTAATTTTTATGCCAAAGTTTCTTTTGTCAGCGACATCACGATCCGGCTTGACGGAAATAGTTTGTGCCTTTAAAATGGTTAGCGGCAAAAAAAACAAAATAAATAAGTGGAGACGCATTAATGAATAATTCGAAATTTTGTTGGTTAACGAATAATGCCAAACTTCTGTTTCAGGCTTTCACCATTTTGGAGGTAACGAGAAGTAACATAAATACCCGAAGGAAGTTCTTGCTTAACAAATGGAAATTCGGAATTACTTCCCATCCAAATTCGTCTACCCGAAATATCATACAGCTCAACTATATCTTTTGCGGAAAAGATTTGATTTGCATTTTCTTGAATACCTAACGCAATACTATCACTACTAAAACCGTCAACAAACAATCCCGAATCAAAATTGCAATCATCAAAATCTGCGATGGATAATGAAATATAATAAGATTGATTAGGAACAACTGCAATTTTCCTTTGCAGATACGTAGTAGAAGCGTCGTAAGAGTAAAGTTGACCTGCCGGAGAAGAGTTGGGTTGCCAATATTGTTGCCAGACCAGGTAATTCACATTCATAACACAAACCATAAAGTTTGGATTGCCCACCCAACCAATATTAAGGCTGTCATATTGTCCACCGGAAGGATTAGACCCAGAAATACAGATTGCCGAGGCATCGTTCTTTCGTAGACCAGTGTATTCTTCGGAGCCGAAAACAAAACCAAATTTTAGAGTATCACCTACAGGCAAAATTGAAAAGCTAATGCGGCAGTAGTCAAAAGTTGCTGTAGGATAAGTTTGCGTTAATTCGCCCCAACCGCTTGTATTATTATGAAACATACAAGTATCTGCATTGAATGGTTGTGGCCCTGCTATGTTGGAGGCATAGCCTGTACATAGTAAAATGCCATTCGACATTGGAAGTTCTGATGTTCCTTGAAAAAGCCCATAAGCATTTGAATCACATTCGGTCTGAACATTGGAAATTTGCACACCATTCCCTTGCAACTGATTTATAATCTGTGTGGTGGTTGGTGCGGATGTTGTTGAAAGCTGACAAAAAGAACTCAAAGAAATTCCAAAAAAAATTAGAAGGAGAGAGCTTTTTTTCATAATCTGAATTGTTATTTAAGAATGCAAATTTTCCCTTTGAAAATTCTTTTATCTGTCAGAATAACCTCATAGATATAAGTGGCTTCACTAAATTCGGCAAAAGAAAAATCGTTTGAATAATTGTCATTCTCATATAATTTGCGCCCGCGCATATCATAGATTGAAACTTTGGTGTCAGGTGCTAAACTATCAATTTGAAAAACATCTCCTGATTTGAGAAGTGTGGGAATGCGTAGGCCACTTGGAATACGAGGTTGCACAACCACTTTAACAGAATCTAAATTGCTACAGCCGCAAGTATCGAGAACCGTTACGGTAAATGTCGTAGTAATTGAAGGTGAAGCAAAAGGATTTGCGCAAGTGGTGCAACTTAATCCAGTTGAGGGCGACCAAGTATAATAGTTTCCGCCCATTGCCTGTAATTGAATAGAATCACCCACTGTTATCTCTAAATCCGTCCCTGCATTTATTGATGGGGCTTCAGTGACAGATACCATGTCAATAAAGTAGTAACTACCTGACCAGGGCCACGCAGGGGGATTAACAACCTGAAAGGTAGTAGCATTATAAGGACGAAAATTGCCGATAGTAATATAACGTTCAGTGCCATTTGCATAATACTCGCCTGATATTTTGACCCATCCAACTTTATCAGTTACAATAACAGTGCTTTCAAATTGTGGGACTTGACTTAACATATATTGCATAATATTTGGGCCATTGAAGGGTATGCTATCTTGCGAGAATAGCATGGCGATATTCTTAATGCCTAAATCCATTGAATCTGCAAGAGAAACATAAAAGCTAATGCAATATTTTTTTCCAGCTTGTAAAGGTTGAATCAAATCTGTGAATAGATATTCTCTTGCATCAGAGTTGAATGGCTGATAGTAAGCACTAAAACCAAAATATCCATTCCCATCATAAGGAGATTGAAACCCAAAAGGATTGCTTGTAGTTACAATGCCGCCACAATAGAAATCGCTGAAATAATCTACTGACCCAAGCGCCATCCAACCATTTGCAGGAGTTTCAGGATCGTAGGGATAACCTCCTGAACATGGTACAGTATCCTCAAAGCTGGGATTAAAAACAAGATTTACCTGTCCGCTTGCCCGAAGCAGGAAAAGACAAACAATACATGTAAGTAAGCTACGCATCATAAAGAGTTGCCCCCCTTTCATAAAGTTACGAAAGAGGGGCAAATTGGCTTATTTATTTAGGATAATCTTTCCTGTTTGTCTCTTTTCATCATTAATTATTGCTTGATATAGATATATTCCTGAAGGCAGCTCTGACAAATCAAGTTGCACTTCATTATAACCCGCTGCAAGCTGTTTTGTAAGAACCTGACGACCGAAAATATCAGTAATGACAATTTGTCCACTTTCGCCTTCAGAGAGTTCGGCTTGATAAATAGCTGTTCCGTTAGTAGGATTTGGATATAATTTACCAAATGTCACTTCTACCTCTGAACTTGAATTTGCTAACCGAGTGGCCGATCCAAAACCAATATCATCAATATCAATGTCGAGCATTACCCTTGCATCATATACTGCCTTACCGCCATACGTTACATTTTGGATTGCAATATTATATAAAGTAGCGGAATCCTGTGAAGAGAAATACGGTTTGTCAACAGCCCAACTTCTGAGATAAATTTCTAACACAATTTTATGGTTCATATCAGGATTACCATTAGGAGAGATACCATCCTTTGCAATGGCCGCACCTGCCGTATCACCCAGCGAGGCTTTTAAATACGCCTCATCAATATAACCGATGTTATCAAATTGCCGTTCGTTATAAAATCGTGTGAGTGTACTATCGTATTGCGTTCCCATTGAAAGCAACGAAGGGTCTTGCCTTAATTGCTCGTATGTGCTTTGCTCACTCACAAATAATGATGTATAAGGCATTGTATCAAAAGGTGCGGTTCTTGAAGCTACTTGAGCAAGGGTGTTTTGTAAATTACAATTCCAACACCCTACTGCACATAGATTTGGTGCATTTGCTTGTGGGCCAACGAATGAAACAACAGGAGTAGGAAAAAGATAAATTGTTGGAGGATGTAGGTTAGCATTATTTGTTCGATAATACCAATTCGTACTCACAGTATTGATTCCCCAAATAGCTTTATAAATCCCTGCTTGACTACTTGCAATTGCCCAATAATTATCCTGGTCTATTCCGGTTGGATTTAAAGAGGATGGTGGTTCTCCTTGATGCCCAATAAAGGTATTATTCAATAATACACCACGCATGTTATTAGTCATAGTATTACAACTAATGGTAGACGGATAGTTATTTACATTAAAATATTGAATTCCTGTACCAAGACGAGTTAACCCGTTATTGCTTACTTGAGTTTTGAAGCAATTTGTTTCCATAGAAATTCCATACAGACGTGTTCTGAAATTTGTATCTGTTGGTAATCCTGGAAGACTTCTGAGAATATTATTCCCATCAACAAGAGCATAAGAGCTATTTTGTATTTGGATTCCAAAATTGGTAGTAGGCGATACCGCATTCTGACAAGTAATATAATTCAAACTGTCAATATGAATGAATGGAAAACTTGTAACCCAAATATGTTTTTCACAACGCTTAGTCGTATTCCCATGAACTTCAACATACGGGGTTGTATTAGTTACAACTGCATTTGAAACACGAATGCCATATTTTCCAATCGACGTAGTATTTGCACTTGCATTAATCGCATTAAAACCAATGCTAACGGGACATTCGGTTGTTTGCAATACTTGAATGCCAGTTCCACCCAAATTAATAATAGTATTGTTTTCAATTTTCGCTGTTGTCTGTTTACCAAACCTAAAAACAATAGGGTTCTTGGTGTTAGTCATTGTGTTAAACGAAATGTCAACGGTGGTGTTAACACAATGTTGAACTTCTATACAGAACGTTGGAACCAAGCCGTTTGTCGAATTGATATTTTGAAACGTGTTATTCCTAACATCAGCTACAATATTATTTTCAGCAAGTACTCCTTTTGTGCAACCAGAAAATGAATTACTATAAGCAGTTGTTGGCCCCCCAACTTGCACCCAATTTCCATCAGCCCATATAGCAGTTCCTTTTGGAGCAGGATTACAATTTGAAGCATTTTGACAAGTGTTGGTAATGCAACACCCAGGAATTGACTGAACAGTATTATTAGTAATTCCAGTAAATGAATTATTTCTAATACTTACATGAGAGGAATGTTCGATAATACCGAAATCCATATTTCGCCATTGATTTATATCGGTTATTGTTGAAGGTATTCCAACAACTATTGAATCAACGCCAGTTATCTCCATTCCTGAATAAGTTTTCTGTCCGTTATAAGGAGTTAATGTTAGACTTGTACCTAAAACCATCGAACGAACAATTGTGCCTGGATGTGCGCCTTGCCCAGTAAATGGATCAACAACTATATTCCGATAATTTGCGCTCAGGGTTGATTGATTTACAGTGTATTTAGCTCCATCCATCGAATGAATAGCTATTTGACAATCTTGAATTTTACTACCTGTCAAAACCTTTAACTCTCCACCTGGCTCAATTATTATTCCATTGGGCATACCATTTGAACATGCTCTAATTACTGAATTATTCTGAATTGTTAGAATTGCTCCTGCCTTAACTACGATTGTTGCGTTTGGGGCAAGTCTAACACTGTTAGTGCCGCTGTAACCATTTATCAAAAAATTATTATTGATATAAAAAGTACCATTGATCCTTACAGGAACAGGAACGGTATTGAATTGCGACCCATATTGCGAGGACGCCTGTTGATCTAAAGTTGTAACACCAGATGATGGCGGTACTTGGCAGCACTGAATAACTTCGATTGTGTCAATTGCAGCCGTTGTACACCCATTTAATCCAGTGTAATAATATGTCACAATGTAATTTCCAAATCCGCCAGCGACAAGCGCATCAAAATTAGTGCCCGTTACACCTGGCCCGCTAAATGTTCCTCCGACTGGAGTAGCATAGTTTTGTAAATTCAACGTATTGGAAAAATCACATGTTTGCATTGGCACGTTGAAAATGACCGGCGGTGTTATTGTTATGGAATCAACAATAACTGTTATTACATCGCTTGATGCGCATCCATTCGCATCCGTTACATTCAACGTATAAGTTGTGGATGCCTGTAGCGTGCAAATCGGATTTGAAGTTGCCGTATTATTTAACTGGGATGCAGGAATCCATTGATAAGAATATGGTGGTAAGCCACCAGAAGCTGAGGGCGAACCGCCAAGGATTACTACCGAACTTAAGCAACTGATAATAGTATCTTGTCCAGCATCAACGATTGGTGACTGGAAAAACGAAACATTAAGAGAAGAAGTGAATTGGCAAAATTGCCCACTCTGTACAATACAACTTATAGTTCCGCTTCCTGACCATGATACCAAAACCGTGTTAGTCGTGTTATTGCTAATAATATTTCCTCCTCCTGTAATTGACCATGAGTAAGAAGTAAATCCTTGTGGCAATGTGTAATTCACCTGAGAGATCCCACCGGAACAGAAAGTCGTAGGCCCTACAATTTGCGGGGCGGAATTATAAATAGTTAGTGGTTGACTAATTACATAAGAGAAATTTCCGATAGTGACTGTTAATGTCACCGTGTAAGTTCCTGGCGCGGCGTATTGATGTAATATTGCCTGATTTGTGTCTGTCGTGTTATCGCCAAAATTCCATAAGAAACTATACGCACTATGCCAACAACCAGGAAAATAGAAAGCAACAGTATTACAAAGTATTGGCGTAGCATTAAAACTCATAGCTGCCAGTGTCGGACGTTCCGCCTCTATGAAGTTTGGAAATCCAAACCATGATCGAATCTGACCGTAAGTAGCATTTAAAGTAACTGCATTTGTGACAAATCCAGGTGAGGATAAGTTATTGGGATTATTAAAACGATCAACGTACTGCCCATTTACAGCATCGTGAATTACATATAAACAACTGTCAGGCCCAAGTTGCATGCCACCTTTTGCAGTGTTTCCCACAACAATGATATTAAAGATTGGATTCGGCACTGAAATATCTGCACCTTCAATAACATGTGTGCTTTGATCGGTCATATATAAGCTATTGCCATCGGGACTAAATGATAACCCATATTTCCAACCGGTTGCGCCAGGAATATGGGAATCGTTAGATAAAATTCCTGTTGACGGATCAAATGAAATGAGAAAAGCACCATTACTACTGCAAAAAGCAAGTTTAGTTCCGTCTTTATTTGCTTTTAATTCGCCCCAAAATTCATAAACAGAATTTGCCGATGAAAGTTGATAAACATACGGATATGGCGAAACTCCGTCTGGATTTGTCACACCTGCACCAGATACGAGAAAAACGTACAAACTTTTTGCCCATACAGCCGTTGCATTAAAATTTGAACCCCAAAGTCCTGTGGTTATAATCCATGTATCTCTACCATTGCAATGTGGAATAGCAGCAATTTGTTCTCCATAGCCAGGCTGTCCAATTGCTCTTGCAAGCGTATCATTAAGTTGAATTGGAATGATAGTTCCGTTACTATCAGCAATAATTGAATACCTAATTGTATTCAAACCCGTTTCGTAAGCTGGCGAGTGAAATAGATAGTACCAATTGCTGCGATAAGGATGTGGTGCATAAATAATTTGGGACTTGCTATCAGTTGGCCCACCTATAAGATTTGTAATGGCAGCAAAATGACTTCTATCCCAAATTGTATCTCCATCAGTATAAAAAAGTAATCCACCTGCGGTATCACTTAACGAAACCGAGGCTTCATAACTTATCATTGAGTTATTCAGATAAGCAGCATTATCCTCTTGTCCTGTTCCGGTCGCGAAAGATATTCCAGCATGTTTTCCGAAATACCAGTTACCCATTTCACTTGCAAGAGCTGCACATGGGCTTATGTAAACATAAAAAGATTCTGTTGCTGTATTGCTTGAGGCATCGGTTACAGTTAATGTGACAAGCTGTGATCCTGTTGCATTGAAAGTTACAGATGGATTTTGAAGGGTCGAAGTCGTAGGTGAAGCATTTGCAAAGTTCCATTGAAAAGTACTATTTGAAAACCCAGGCCCAGCATAAGCCTGAAAAAGTGCGCTCTGATTTACGCAAATATTTGTCGGAGAATTAAAAGCCGCTGATAGAATTGGCGGTAGGCATCCCCCAACTGCCGCCACTCCCGTCAAAGCGAGGTTGGTATCTTGAACAAGTGATGAACGGAAAAAAGTGAGATAATTTCGCATTACCGTACCCTGCTCAAATGTGAATGTGTTTATGCAATTATCATCATGCCATGTCATATAATTCTCATTCATATCAGGACGATTTCCCCACGGCAAAAGATTAATTTCAAGACAACCATCTGTTGAGTTACAAGAGGCAGACGTATTTTGATTAGGAGGTGTATCGCAAATAAAATCTCCGGTGGTTTGACAATCGGCATTTGTCATGCCCGAACAATTACCGGTAAAGGTGTGATACAGGTTAAAGTAATGTCCTACTTCATGTGCAAGAACATTACCCGTATTATACTGGACACTTATATTCGGGAAATTATTATTGTTTACCGTGTTATCTCCAAACATGTGTACATCCATTAAAACACCGTCTAATGGATATGGAGTATTTAATAAAGGCAACGGAGAATATCCAGCATAGTTTGCATTTCCTCCATCGGTAATTTCATTAACTGTCCAAATATTCAAAATGCGATCAAATGGAAAATAATTTGTGCTTGGATGAGTTAACCCCACTAAAGCATTTACTGTTGTTTGGTTGCTAAGATCAAATATTTGATTATAAATATTTGTGCTTGCAGAAGCAACTGCATATCTCATAACGCCTGGCTCAGTATTGTTTGTCCAATTAGTTGGCCCAAGTGGAATTTTAGCAAGACAAAATTGGATTCCCGCATTATATGCCCATTGGCCTGATGCAAGTTGTGTATAAACAGTATCGTTTGCGTAATCGGCATTTAAGCGATCAATCTGCGATAAAACCTGAGCATAGGTAATATTTAATCCTTGCCCGACTGCCTCAGTATTCAAATGAATTATATGCACAACCACGGGCACAACAAGCGGCCCTATGCTTTGCGTTGTATTTTGATTGGCATACGGGTTATGCAAAAACATCGAACGGTCTTTTGCCTTTCTTTGGTAAATTGAATCCGCTGCAATTTGATTTTCAAAATTTGCCCCAAGAGGACACATTTGAACTTGTGCGCTTGCGTTTGTTATAAATGCAAGTAGGACGAATAAAACATAGAACTTTTTCATGAACGAGAGATTTGTTATAGAACTAAAAATTGCTGAATTTTTGTTTGTCTTTATTTTCATTAACTAAGTAAACTTCGCAAGGTTTGTTAAGGATAATTTCCCCATCCTTTGTTATTTTTTTAATGATTTTCCAGTTCATTTTTATTACAGTGACATTCTTCCTGGTCTCTATTGCTTTTAATAAAGATTCTTGCACTTCATTTGTTCTGTTTTTTATTGCATTTTTCTTTATTACCATAGTTATATTTTTTGGATAAAGGGAGACATCTAACCCCTCAGATGTCTCCCCCAGAGCTTTAGCGGGAATGATTGAAAAACTATTGCTCCTCCTGTTTCTGTATTGGTTATAAGTGGTGAAGTGCCCGAAGGTTATCCTGGTACTTGCTTTTTACTATTTTCTTTAGGAATTGAAATCTGGAAAGATGGGATTTTTTGAACGAACTCTTGACGAAATGCCTTCGCAAAAATCCATTGGTGAAATAATATCATTTCTGAAGATTTAATTTGCCATGCCAATGCTCCTGCATTTGATTCCAACATTTCAATTGCTCCTTTTTCACTTTGATAAGTTGTTTTGAAATTATATCCATTGTAACAGAGCGAATGAAAAATGCTACAAATCATTTTTGCTCTATCATTCTGTTTCCCATTTTCAAAGTCTTTGCGGAGCGAATCAATTTTTGCAGTAGCCTGATCGAAGTCCTTTAACTCGATAAGTGTCATTATGTGGAGGGTTTTTATTCCCAAATTCCATCCCTCTTTATCTGCTTTTATTGGGTTGATAAGATTGATATGACGCAATGTCGTTGGAAAATCTCCAAGCATAAAATACGTTGAAGCCAAGAGAAACCCCCGTTTCCCTTTTCTAAAGTTGTCCTGTGATAATGTGTCTGGTTGCAATTCGAAAATTACATTAGCGGCAATTTTATATTCACCTTCATAAAATTTTGCGTAAAACATTGATTCACGACATTGCTCATAGTTAAAAATGTCACTTTTAAGAAATACTGCTGCTTTTTCAAGATGATCGTACCCTCTATCGAATTCGCAGAGGAAAAGATCATTTTCTCCTAAATTCACGAGAACACCACCTTTCATTTCAGCTACATTCATTGCTGGCCCTGATTCCAGTAGCCGCTGGAGGCTTAACAGGGATCTTCGTGCGGCTGAAAAATTTCTTTGTATTTGATTAAAACAGGTTTCGATGTAGTAATAGTAGTAGCCGATTTGAATAGAGCGTGTTTTCTTAAAGTCTTCACTCATATCATCTAAAATTTGCCTTAACCAATCAGCCTTAATGATGTTATGCGAATGAAATTCTGTTTGTGATATTACTTTGCCATAATTTACCTCCGCATGAAGTACCGCGTTTTTGAAGCTATCATACTTTTCATATTTCTTTAGCAAATATTTTATTGACTTTTCTCCTTCCGTCATTACACGAATTCTAAGAAGCCCTCTGATCGCGATTAGAACTTCTTCATAGAATTCGTATGCTATGCCTTTTTTAATAATTTTTTCAAACAAGAAAGCGGCAACGTCAAGCAAACCGCGTTTTTGAAGTATTTGAGCATGTGTAATATTCTTTCTGATTGCAATATTCGTTTTTGTGGTTTCAGGATAAGCTCCCTCCCGTTCTATATTCACATCAATACTTAGTGCTTCAAAAACTTTGCTAAGTAGCCTTGCAGTTAAATGATTAAATGAATTTCGATTGACTTTTCCCAGAACCATCCGGGCAATTAGTTCTGAGCTTATATCCTTGCCCTTTAATGAGAGTAGAATTTCAAACAACTTCACACTTCGGCTGGAAGCCTCTTTGCCCTTTTCAACAAAAGAAACCAAGTATGTTTTGGCCGTTGCCTTTTCTTGGTTGGTTAGAACGGAGATTACTTCTCTTACGATTGTAAGCGCGTCCATTACTCCTTTCTTTTTATACTTTATCTCACTCATTTATAGTACATTAAGCGATTGTCCTCAAACCACTACATTTTTCCAAACAGACAGCCCGTAAGAGAGCGATTTTTGATTCTTAACCAATTCAAAAACTACTCCTTATGTGTGAAATCATTATCAAACTTGTCCAGACTATTATTGGAATTTTAGTCGGCGGCTTTTAACGGAAAATTCTTTTGAATTTTTCTGTTAAATCTACTGGATGCCCATGCCATTTGGTACGGGCATCCTTTTTTTCATTTTTAAATGATGCTTTATTAAACTGGAAGCAAAGTAAACCTAAGTGTAAAAGGAATCAAAATTTTTATTTTTTTGCAGATTGAGAATTTTGAATAGCGATATTTTGAATTAATCATATGGTTATCAAATGCTTATATAATTTTATTTTTTTAGGATCGTCGAAATATCATATAAATATTTTATTGATAGTCATTCCGGTTGTTTTAATGTACTGAAAGTTAGCTTATTAAAATGCGATTACTCGGTAAGACGGAATTGAAAGAGGACATTCGCTAAGCGTTCTCTCCAAGAGAAAAAATGCAATAGAAAACACTCCCGCAAAAGAGAATTTGCAAGTAATAATGCCAATAGCTTTAATATTTTCTGAGTGTCTGCTTGTTGTTTCCGAGTGGATTTTAATTTCTTTTTTACCTATTTAGTTTCAAATATAAATATTATTACCCGTAATGCCATTACGTGTAATGTTAATTCACGCAATGCCATTACGTGTTATGTTTACACGCATGAACAAAAGCTATTCTTTTGTTCATGGCTATTAAAAAGAGGACGAATTTAAAAAAAGGTGAAAGCACGCCTGAATTACAAAAGCTCGGCGACCGCTTACTTAAACTAAGAAAGCAAGCAAACTATTCAAGTGCGGAAAAATTTGCCTTAGATAACGGATTTTCAAGAGTTCATTATGCGCGGGTAGAAATGGGTTTGCATGACATAAAATATTCAATGCTTTGTGCATTAGCTAAAGCGCATAAAGTCTCTGTATCGGAATTGTTAGATGGATTAAAATAGGCAAGAATTCATCTTGGTCAGAACCTGGTTTCCTATTCGCGGAAAAAATTTCTTCGTTTACGAAACAGCGGAAAACAAACTGCCGACGAAATTGAGCGATTTCTTAAAAACAAAGGGCTTTCCTGGATAATGGAGATATAGTATTAGTAAGTGAAGATTCCTCTTGAATTCAAGTGAATATAACCATCTTTTCATCTAACCATCCGCAAAGGATTTCATAAGAGTTATTACTAATGGCTAAAAAAGAACGCGAAGAAGGAGATCATCGTCTTGATATTGAATGGCTGGTTATAAACGCCCTTCGGGAGAACTTATCCTTGATTCGGGAAAAAGACAATGCCAGCTACGACGAAACCATACGCTTTGCTCAGGAAAATTTTAAAGAACTTTTTGAAAACGAAGATTCATATTTCGGAAAGAGGACAACAAGAGGCAGTGAATTTGAACGCTATGCCCAGGAAGCAATAGCACGATCCCGCAAAGAAGGGAAAGTGATGAAGCCGGAAGATCTTATAAAAGAAAGAATCGAGACTATTTCAGCTCTATTACGTTATCCAGAAAATAAAAAAGGGGGATTTTCAAGACTGAAAGCTGAAAGACGAAGACTTAATAAACTGCTTCTGGAAAATAAATCCCGCTTCTCGCTTGTTACAGAGAATCAAGCTCTGATGAATGATTTCCACGCAAAACGACCTGGAATGAAATTAGAGAAGTCCTTTGCAGGAAAGTATAATGTATATAAAACAAATACGGATCAAAAATTTGTGCTGCGCTTTTTACACCCTGGAGCTGCCGAGGCAGCAACCGGAGTAGACCTTATCTATGAAGTGTATGACGTTAAAAAGCAGTTGGTAAGGGTTATTTCCATTCAGTATAAAATCTGGGAGGATGAAGTTCTGTATTTTTCTAAAATTAAAAATATAGAGAAACAGCTTCAAAGGGCTACTGAATGCTTTTGCGGAAAGGGTTATTGTGAGGCTGCGGATGGAGCAAAAAAAAGCTATCGTTTTCCGCATTGCATTCCTTTTTTAAGGCCCACGGATAAAATATATGATACGGAGAATCTCATTACTTCGGGCTGGCATATCCCGCTTTGCGAATTAGATGAATATTTGGATCACTCACCAGCTTTAGGTAAAATACTCCGCCTGGAACGGATTAATAAGTCCGCCTTAGACGTAGAAACATTTGAAAAGCTGTTTCAACAAGAAAAAATCGGATCAAGATGGCTCACAATAAAAGAAGTTGAGGCGTTTTATAAAACAAAAAAGGTTATTGACCCTAATGAGAACATTGTAATCTTCTCGCAAAAAATTATTGATTAAAACGTGTCATGTTCTGTCATCTTTCGCATCGCAACCAAAATTTGCACTTTTACTATTGAGTTGAAATGTAATTACTTATCATACCATATCGGAACATTTGGAAACCGCCATCTATTGTAAGCGAATGTAATAACACAGAGAAAATGAAATAAGGTTCTCTTAAAAACGTTATAGAAGAAATATCTTATGTCAACCCCATTCAATTTTGAAAATTACCTGCTCAGTATCGGAGCTAAGCTCCATAAGAAACGAATGGGCAATGTACCTGAACCACTAAAGGTTTCTGAATACGAATACAAAGATTTTCAGTTTTTAATATTCACGAATGAGCATGATATAAAAACAACGCTGTGTATTGTGCGCAATTGGGATCTTACGAATAGTATCTATTGTGCAAGCATCCCACGCAACGTATCTTTTGCGAGTGAATTAATAGATCATATTGTCAATTATAAGGGCCAATTAGAGGACGACAAGTTAAACTAAGCTGCCAAACTTTCTACCGGCTTTTGTGCAGCTTTAATAAATAGAAAAGCCACCTGGTTTGGGTGGCTTTTCTGTATGTAAAATACTTTGTTTAAGGCTGCGGATCAGCAAAGCGCACAAGCTCTCCGGTATGTCCTTTGAAGCGGCCACGTCCGCGAGCTGCGCCGAATTCAGGAAACTCTACGATCTGTGCTGCATCGTGAACATAATCATTTGCACCACGATGTTGTCCGTCTTTAGTTGCATGAAGAATTGCGAAAATGTTTGTATCCGTTCCGAGATAATGCTGCAAGGATACCAACTGTTTGGGAGAAAGCCCTAAACGGGTAACGCTATCAAGAAATATAAATTTGTATTTGCGAAGTTTCTCGCGATCCGCCGGAAGGTTCTCAACAAGAAACAGATTAGGATTAGCTGCCTGCGTCTGTTCGAGTTTGTCCTGGAATGTTCCGGAAAGCTCTTCTTCTTTTTGGACGAATAGCACAGGACCAAAATGTGAAGAAAGGTATCCGGCGAAATCTACCAGCATGGTTGTTTTGCCGAGCTTTTCTTTTGAAAAAATGACCGTGTGCTTCCCAGGCTCGATGTGACCAAATACTTTTACCCAGGGTTCAGCTATTTCGTAACGTTGGAATTTCTTCTTCATGAATTCTGTACTGCAAATTGGTTCCTCAGAAGGAGCTTCGGATTCTTCGTCTGGTCCAGCTTCATCGTCATTTCCATCTGGATAAGTGAAGCCTTTAAGTGAATCTTCATCCGATTTACAACCGCATCCAAGAATACCGGAAAGCTCTGCCGGAAGAAGTTTGAGCTTCTGGCGCTCATCCTCTTTTTCAATATAATGCTTCAGATTTTTTACTACTCCAATAACGCGCTCATAGTAACGATCATCCTGCGGAATCTGCTCTTTTTCCATTGCGCCGTATATGCTCTTATAAAGTCGTTTTACTTTATCAAGAGTTGTTATACGACCGGCCATATTTGCATACTGCCGAAGAAACCGAACAGATTTCATTTGATGCTCTTTATTAATTGCATTATCAATAGCAGAAAGAGTTTTTCCAGGTATGCTCACACGGACGTTTACCCCCTTGCTTTTATCAAGCATCTCAAAAAGATGCTCTTTCATCTTCTCAATTATTTGTGAATATTCTGAGGCTTTGCGAAGAATCCGGGCCTCGATCTGTTTTACTAACGCACGTGCAAGAGCTGTAATCCGATCACGCGGCACAGTCTTTTCGTGCATCCGGCGATAACGGGTAAGGATAACCAAATGAGGATCTATCGTTTCTACGGCAGCTCCATAACTGATCTTTGGCGTATGCTTGCGAATGTTTGCAGCCGCTTTTTCAGTTGGTGAAGTTTCTGGTTGTCCGGTTTTGGTTCTTCCTCTTGCTGACTTATTTGGTGAGGCGGAAGTTTTCGCTCTTGTTTGTTGCGTACCCGCTTTCTGTTGCAGCATTTCCAAAAAGGCAAACTGTTTTTCTGCCATTGAGGAATAAGTATCATTGCCATTGACTTTTGACCACTCAGTTCCACCGGCTGTCAACTTGTCAAGCAGTGAATGTGTTTTGGTGAAATTTTCTGATAAATGTTCCTTGCTGATTTTTCCGTACTCAACGAAGTAATTGAGCTTTGTGATTTTCATGTTAGTATTATTAGTTCGTTTGCCATCAAGAACAGTAGAAGGATTAATGTTTCCATTTGCCTTTTCTATGGCTTCTACTATTTTACTGACGGCATCATCCATCATCATAATGGGCGTTGTTAAAAACTCATTCCGAAGTCCAATTACTGCATCCGCTTCTTTTTGAGATAACTCACCTTCTTTCATATAATATTCGGCTAATGCTTCGTCGCTGCCATTTTCGTCATTTGATAATGAACCAGCTAACCATTCATAAAATTGTTCGTCGCGTTCCATGTTGTTTCGTTTTTTAATTGTTTGTTATTGCCTCAGTTTTTCGCAATACTGGCAATAAATCGTTTGTACATTATCAAAATATGAATGGCTTCTTTATTGGAAATCCCTTCCAGTTGTATTAAGTCCTGGACTAATTCAAGATCATTCAAATGATCGTTATATGTTACGAAATTGGCTACACGCGTAATAAAAGACGCATCTCGTTTCGGAAAATTATATTCCTTCATGGCTATTGATTTTTATCAGTTAGTTCCATCTGGAGCATTTCCATTTCTAAAGCCTGGATAAGCATAAGGGCTTCTGCTTCGGCCAATAGATCGTCATCCGTATTATTTGTTTGAGGTATTTCAGGCAATAGTTCCAGCTTCGGAAAATTATTCACCACCAACACTTCGGGAAAATATTCTTTAATGTATTGGAATTGTGTTTGTGATACTGTTACACTTGTTCCAATCTCACGTTCCATCACATTAAGCAACTCAGCCAATACATTTTGATCGAAGATTGCAACCATTGTATTGCTTACTTTATTAAAGTTGTTGCCTTCGACCAATTGGAGAATAGCCTTGTTTAAATACACTTCTCCGCCAGCGGATTTTGAGGCTGGAGCGATGAGTCTGAATTTCCCTGCGTGTCTGAAAATGGAAATGTTCCTGCCTATAACCATTTCGTGCCCTTCGCCCAGGGATTTTATTAGAGGCAAAACTTTCGATGCGGGAACTGTAATTTCCATTTCTGCATTTTCATTTTCTTCGCTCCAGTTCTCAGGCATGAAATTCCCTTTTTTCTCCTCACCGGCTTCTGTGGTATAGCTAATCAATCTTCCGTTGACAAATTTCCCAAGACCTTGCAGAATATTTCCGGTAACGATATGCCGCCGTTCACGGTTTTTCATTTTAGTAGAAATAGCTATATCCCAATAATCCTTTAATCCATCGGGTGCTACTTCACCATTAGAACTTTCACCAACGGTTGCAGAAACACTCATCCGGTCGGATGCCGGTACAACAAAATATCTCAAACCACTTGCTATTGCAAAGCGCAACTTAATATTGCTAAGGATAAAGGGATTTTTTTTGCGCAGATCAATTACGAAGCCTAAGAAAATTGCATTGTGTTTATCTGCGATTTTCCCTTCACTATCAAGATGAATAAAGTTTACTGTTCTGCCGATGTAAAAAAACTTAAATATCCGTTCCAGATAATCACGTAAATCGGCGTGCTTTTTAAAAATATTTTCTATTTTCTCCTCACGCTGTTTCACATACTTGTCATGCTCTTCTTTCAACTGACCCTGATATTCATCTTCTCCGTCAGTATCTAAAACCTTTTTCAGCCATTTAGCGTTAGGTAATTCCTTTAATATTTCATCATAATTTTTTTCAATAGCAGCGATGTCGGTAATGTGTTTGGTGTCCGAATCAATATATTGCTGTAAAATTTGCGCCTGTATTTGCTTCGCATCTTTACCACCCAATGCCTGATTGATATTGCTCTGCACTTCATCAAATCGCATTGGCTTACGTAGCACATCTACATCGACTTCTTCAAGAACGCTATTTGTTCCGAATGTGCTTGACCCGCCTTTGCCCATAATGATCGGATCTGCGTTGATCGTTTTAGCCTTCAGCTCCAATCGTTCTACTTCCAGGTCATATTCACCAGATTGTTTCAGGTATTCCACGTAGTCATTATACCTGGAAGTCATTTCTTCATAAAATTCCTGCTGCAATTGTGTGGAAAGTACAGCCACACGTCCGCTCACTTTCATAGCAGGCTCTTGCACCGTGTAACTTTCTGTTTCAAGAGGCTTATCCAGAAGTTCATTGATTTCTGGATTATCTTCCAGGTATGCTTCCACAAGATGATCGCCGTATTTATTTAAGAAATCGGGAACATCTAAAATCGTTTTACTCTGCTTTTGATTCGATGTAGTATTTGCATCGAGTGACTTGAGCTTGCTTTGCAGCATCATCATTAATCGCTGCTCCGCCGGAATTGCAGAAGTAACATAATCATAGATTGGTTTATAAATTTGGCCCGTTCGATTAATACGTCCGCGTTTTTGTACTTCTGTTGAAATGTCAAGCTCGGCTTGAAGTACGATCATTACACGTTGTTTAATTTGTTCAAGCGGAACTTTATCGGTCGGAATAGCATGAGCAGATGCGCCGGTGCTGCCAGACTGATTAATGAGCAGCACGTCAATCTCATTGTTATTAAACTTACGGAAGGCTTCGTTCGTTACCATACGCTTACGAACTTTCACACGGGCAAGCAATTGTTTTCCTGGGCCGAATCGTCCGCTGTGCTTAATCATGTCCTGAATATTAACCGGAAATTTTCCAGGTGTTTCTGGCTTTCCTAAACCGTAGATACTTTCTTCACTAAGTAACTCAAGCTCGTATTTACGTCCTGTCACTTCTGCTACTGAATAACCTGCTTCACGTATTTTTTGAACAATAACATCAATAGGAGAAATGGTAATTCCTGTTGAGATAGTTTCAATTTTGTTAATGATGCGTTGGTACGCAAGATCAGCTCCTCTGCCAAGTTCCTTAATAGAAAGTTCTTTATGAACACTCTTACCGTCGATATCCACTTCTGTATAGCGGTTAACACCTTCTAATCCGCGACGTAACACTTCTGCAAAATCCGCGTTTATAATATCACCTTCAACTGCCTCATTACCTTCTGTATTTTCAATTCCTTCAATGAAAGCTCCCATTGTGCTGGAAAAAGCAATAACAGGTTTCTTGCCTTCCTTGAGGCGCATAATTGCACGATCAGCAACCGCCTCTGCTTTGATAGCAAAAAGCATTTGATTAATTACATGGAATACTTTGGAGAAGTAAGGCAGGTTATCTGCCCCTGCTCTTTGCGTTCCTTCCCGAACCTGCGCTTGCTTTTGTTCTTTTGCAAGGCCTTTGTCAATCTGATCAATTTTAGTTGTGATGTATCCTTTCTGAAAAAGAATAATATCGCGTAGTATTTCGGTAATGGAATCTGAAATTGCCCGATGCTGTGCTTCCATTTCATGCAGGGTGATATAATTCACTTCAACTCCTTCAAAGGAACGTTCTCTGCGAAGCATCTGTCCTTCTTTGACTAACTCCGAAGCAATGATTTCCTGCAACGCAACGCCGCCCTTTTTGATAGCCAGCACCAATTCATACTTATCCATATTTGCCTCGCGCAAAACTGTTTTGAGCGCGTATAAAGGCATATTGTCAGGTCGTTTGGCAAATGTTGCCGAAAGAAAAAGCACACCTTTTGATAATGCGATAACATCCTGCATATATTGACCTGTGTTTCCGCTCCCGCTTGCATTATGAGCTTCGTCGAGAATGAGAATATTATTTTCGGCAAGACTATCCAGAAAATTCCGCTTCTTAGGTTTGTTAGGGCTATTGAACTGCGTATATGTTGCCATCACAAAATCATACACGGAGGGCAACGAACCGCTTTCAAAAATTAAATCCTGTTCTTTGAGATCAAGCGCGGAATAAACCTTATTACCATGTTCATCGAGTATATTACTTTTTATATCCTTCGCATTAAAAATGAAGGGAACAAGATGCGGACTTCCTATTGCTTTTAAATCGCGGTAAAGGTCAGTGAACAGGTTTGGTTTTTCTGTCAGGAAAATGGGTTTGTGTCCGCGTTTGACTGCGTAGCGGATCATGGCGGCTGCAATACGACCTTTACCTATTCCGGTCTGATCGCCAATAATCATTCCCTGACCGCGAGCTTCAATGTTGTAAATGGCAAGTGCAACCGCGTCGATTTGTTCGGCTGCAAGAGCTTTACATAATTCAAATTTTGAACGGTATCCTAACCGATTGCGCACAAACTCGTCTACATCGCCACCAACAGCTTCACTAACTTTAGCAAGAGCTTCGTGCGTTTCATAACTCATCGAATCCGGCACAACAGTATCCAATACTATGCAACTCTCAGAAGTTGGATTATATGGTGCGCCTAATCCGTTAAGCTGAAAACCCTCTATCCAGGGTCGTACTGATTCAACACGTATATCAAGCGGGGGCTGATAATTTAAAAATGACACTGCAATGTTCTGAGCGAATCGCTGTGCTTGTTTGAGGCTGAAAAATTTGCCATAAGCCGCATATTCTTTCATTGGCGGATTCTCCTGGACAAACTTCATCAGGTAAAGCTGTTCCCTGTCAATTCCTTTAAGATCACTCTCAGTAACTTCTTCGACAGATTCTACTTTTGCTTTTACAGAAGGTTCCCAACGCAGGAGCATATCTAACACTAAACAGTCAGCAAATGATTGTGCTTTTTCCTTAGATGGATGCTGGTCGATTAGTTTCCATTTCTTAAAAGGGAAATCTGTTTGCCGGATTGTGATACGAAACGATTTTTGTTTTTTTGCGCCGGACAAATCAGAATCAGGATTTTCTTTTTTTAACTCTTCGGTTAATCGTTCTATTAATTCGCGCGCCTCCTTTTCAGGATCAATTCCGATTTCTTCCTCTGTAATATGCTGGAAAATATTTTGAAAGGATATATCAGGATATTCCTTTTGAATGAACTCCTCAATGTGGTAGCCATCATTTGCACACAATTTAATTAACTGCAAATGTTCCTCTTGGTATTTTTTGATCCGTTCACTCCAATCCCCATTTTTGGGTGGAACAAGCCTGTCTATTTCCTTGCGTATTTCAATAAACTCCTGCCGCGCCATCTCATAAGTTTTCCGCGATTCATCATGAGCTTCATATACACGTCTGAATAAAGAATCGAAATCCTTAATTGGTGCTTCCTGTTTTTTATCATAAAGCGGCGCATTCCCTTTAGGTTCAGCTTTGCGGCCATCAATTAAAATCATTCTCACATCGAAAGCTGTTCCCTGCCTTGAATAAAGTTTATGCCCGTCAATGTTTATTACATCTAAAACATCATAATGGTGATAGAGATAGTTGAGAAAAATCCGGTTTGCTCCTTTGCGAACGCGCCCTTGTTCATCATACTTAGCATGGCCACCGACAATAACTGCTGCTCGGCCCCGATCCGACATACAATTGAGCGCATTAATCACCATCATGTGTTCCAGTGTTTTAATGCCGAACGTTCCGAAGTTTATAGCCTCATCTAAACGGCCAAAAGGAGGATTGGTAAGAACGCTTTCAAATTTTTTCTCAAAACCAACGAACGGTTTTTCCGCATCATGTGAAAGCACTTCTTTATACCATTCAGATTCCAAATGGCGTTTACGTACCGGATCAATTTCATTTACAGTCGTGTATTTTTCCCTCGCAGCAATAGCAAGTAATCCGTTACCCGCACATGGCTCAAAAACTGAAATAGATGAATAAGCTCCTGCAAATAATCCGGCCAGATAAGAAATAGGCGCTGGGGTACTGTATTGCTGTAGCATTACGCTTTGACTTGTACGATGCGAAAGATTGACTTGCTTCTCGTAGAGCTTTACAATCTCATCGAATCGCTGGCGGTCTGTGAGATATTCCACATGGGCCAATTTTCTTGCACGTTTTACAATAGCCAACTCCGTTAATTCTTTTACCAGGTTCTTGTCCGTAATTTCCAATTGGGTTGCAATACGTTCATAATAAAGTTTGTTACGTGTAACGCCTTTGGAAATATCTTCAAATACCATATCCACAAATTTCTTGTGGTTCTCAGCAAGTGGTTTAGCAGCTCTCATGTTGAATTTATTTTTTTGACTGTGGAGGCGTAATAGTCCGTGAATCGAAATCCAGGTAAATAGCTTGTCCCATAATAGTGTCCCCTTCTGTGATGGCAATTCGTAAAACAGCGGGTGCGCCAATGTTGGTTTGATTTCGTTTTGCTGTCATTTCATACTTGCTGAAACTGATTGGAGCAAGTAATGAGGATTGAGTAAGAAACAAAGTTGCTGCATCAATGGAAATCACTTTATCCCGAACTATTACCTTTGCCTTCATCGTATTCCAATCCACACTTTCTATTGTGATTGAAGGAATGGATGTGTATCGCCAGTAGGCAACAGCACCACTTCCGATAGCAAGAAAAAAGAGAGTTTTCATCTGAATTATTTTTTAGAGTTGTCAGCCTGTTCAATTTTATGCTGGAGACTATCAGCACGATGTTGATAGTACAGGAGCTTTTGCACACAGTCCTTACATTCAGGGCTGCGGTGATCGCCGAACAAAATCATGTTCGCTACGAAAAGGATGCTCCCTGTGAAACTCAACACAGTAATCCAGAAAGAAATTTTAGCGCGTCTTTCCTGCATGGCCCTTAGTTTTTATGTGGGTGCTTGAGATTATAATTTGTCTTATGCTTCTGCTCTTTTGTGAAGCTGAAAACAAGGTGCGCACCAACGTAACCGGTAAGCAATGCTTCGTGAATCTGGTACGATGCGAAAAACTCATGTGTGAGCGTCACTATGAGCGAGAGAAAAAACAGTGACCACATAAAAGCGATCAGGTTTTCATTCACCCATGTTTTGATTGAAAAATCTTTTACACGCGCTACCTGCACGAAAAGAAAAGATAGTATGCCCATAAGGGCTACGGTCCAATGAAGAAAACCGCTTGATTCGATGATTGAGAAAGTTGTCATGTCTTTATTTTTTATCAGGCTACCTGCCTGTGTTGTTTTTTATTTTCCGAAAACAGATACCCCGCCAATGAAAGAACAGCTACTGAACCTGCTATTGCAGTCACGATGAGAATTTTTCTTTCGGTATTTGCCGCGCGAAGGCTGCTATAAGTAAAATCATTCAACGCATTTACCCGGTTCAACCATCCTTTGATGTATGTCGGATTGTTAAGTGATATATAAAATTGCCTCAAGTGTTGAATCAGTTTTTCATGCACACGCTTTTCACCCATTCCAGTAAATGAAAGATGATTAAATAGTTGCCGGAATTTTTTGGCATGTTCCAGGCTGTAAGCGGATGAAGCAGTTGGAAAAGTTTCTCCGTAATGTGTATTGAAGAATTTTGCCAACTGCTTATATGCTCCCGCTATACCTGAACCCCATGCCAGGGAAACAATAATATCTGCTAAGGACTGCGAACGATAGCCGTCTAAAAGAAACTTATCCCAAAAGCTCGCTTTGTAAATTTTCAGCCAGATATGTTCCGGCATCTTTATAAAATTATCGCAGCTTGCTTCGTAACCGAGCTTGGCAGCATTGCTTTCAAACGTGGAGTAGATAATACCTTTATTTGTGTGCCATCCGCTTTGTCCCATGTAATAGCATGGAGCAGGATGAGAAGCAGGGAAACTGTCACGCGGATCGTTACTTAATCCACCTTCCCACTTCTTAATGAAGTCCATTTGATTTTTGTGATTTGCCATTACCGTACAATTTGTTCGTTAATCAAACACTACTGCATTCGTGCGCACGTACATTGTGCGACCGTCGAACGTGCGAAAACGTGTGTAACCGTTTCCTGAAGAAAGCCACCTGCCTACAAGTGTGCGCGTTGGAACTTCCACGCGGATGTTAAATCCATCGGTGATAACGGCCCGCATTTTGGTTCGCACATTTTTCGCGATTGCGCCTAAACCGGAAAGTGTCCAGGAAGATTCGTAATTCGCTTTATCCGTGTTTATAGGATGCTCTACCAATCCCATCCGGTGAAATTGTGTTCGCAGACTTTCTTTATTGGTGGTAGAATCTTTGAACGCATCGAGCAAACCCGTCACAAGTGTGTATTTGCGAAAGGGCAACTCATACGGGCGCAATTGAAATCCCTGGCTTGCCGAAGAATAATCGTTCACGTTATTCAATTTTTGCAGAAGCGAAATTGTTGCTGTAATATTTTTCGCTTTAGCAGAATCGAAAAGCTGATAACCGATTTTGATGTACGGATCAGTCACCCAGGAAGGAATGACAGATTTGATAAGATCCTTGACAATACTTGTTGATGCTGTTGTCTTGGGTGGGGGATTTGATGTATTACCGGATTGTCCCGTAAAATTTCCCGTGATGTAATCCGTGTAAGTAGTATTGTCAATCGCAGTTTTCAATCCTTTACTCGTTAGAGCGTTCGTCAACTCCGATCCCCAAACACCATCCGCACCATATTTAGGCAGGATAGCTGCGCCGTATTTTTGGATTAGTGCATTTTGTAAATTCCGCACATACTCTCCGCGAGAACCTCTTTGAACCGGAAAGCTGCTGGTGGCAACTGTCGGTACGTAAGCACTTTTAGAGGAGTAATCCGGTGAGGGAAGTGAGGGCGGTTGTGATCAGCCTGCGCTGTCAAAATTATTTCCTGTTTTTCCCGTGCGATTATTATCATCCTCAGCGGAACGTTGAGATTTTTTGTAAACCCAAAAACCCAAGCCGCCAAATCCGATAGCTCCTGCCGCAACGCTTATTAAAACAAGCGGACGTTTATACCAGGGCTTTTTTTCTTCGTTTGCCATTTTAGTTTATTTTAATTCGTTTGTGTTCGTTATACTGTGATTCCATTCTTTTTAAGTTCTTCCCGAAAATCATAGTCCCATGAACTAACATCTTCGTCTATCTCGTCAATCATTGAGGCGGAATATTTACTCTGGTAAGCATCTAATAAATCATTCCAGCTTTGCTGATCGGGAATTTCCCGTATGACTTGTTTGATCGCTTCAAGATCAGTTCCCCATAAAAGCCCCCACGTTTCATAATTCACTGCCGAGTTAATGCGTATTGCCCATGCGTATGGATCATAAATCGGTGCGCTGTTCTTGTCTGCCTTTTCCGATTTGATTTGGTAAATGGCAAGCATTTCCTGCATCTCGGTAGTTTTCAGATGCTCGTGCAAGTCAGCAAAAAGCATTACTCCATATTGCCTTTTGTAATTGTCTTCCACTTTGCGAAAAGTTTTCTTATCGGGTATTTCAAGAATTGCTTGCCGGATTTTTGTTGTGTCCGTACCAAGCCAGTTATTATTCTCAATACCCATGCGAATGCTTTGAGCATAGTAAGCAGGTTCTCCTGTTTCTAAGGATTTTTTCCCTGACTGATTGGAAACAACATTGCGTAAAACCTTGTAACCGAAATATCCGATTGCAACCGTAGCTGCCGTACCGATAATTCCCCAAAGAACGTATGTCTTAAAACTGCCCGATCCACCGGAAGTTTGCGTCTGGATGATGTAAGGAGCTTTGGCCTCAGTGTCGGCTTCGTTT
>JALYQL010000186.1 GCA_030855855.1 Bacteroidota bacterium
GATTGACCGGAATGGGCGGACTTGATCTGTATGTTTGCCGCCGCGATACTGTTACGGGCAAATGGGGAATTCCTGCAAATCTTGGTTACCCGATCAATACTGAAGGTGATGAAAGCGGAATGATCGTAAATGGCGCCGGACAGGTTGCTTATTTCTCTTCCGACAGAACAGGAACATTGGGCTGTGATGATATTTATATGTTCAGCCTCCCGAAAGAATTCCAGCCGGTTCCTGTGACGTACATGAAAGGAAAAACGTTCAACAAAAAAACATTGAAGCCTGTTGGCAACGCATCATTTGAGCTGATCAATCTTTCTACAGGAAAAACTGTTGTTACTTCTTTTTCAGATGCGGTGACGGGCGAGTTTTTAGTTTGTCTTCCTGTTAATGAAAATTATGCGTTGAATGTGAATGCGAGCGGATATACTTTTTATTCCGAAAGCTTTCAGTTGAAAAAAGTGACGGATGCAAGTAAACCTTTCCGGATGGATGTTCCGTTGCAGCCGATTGAAGACAGTGTGAGGGGAGAATTAAAAAACGTTTTTTTCGAAACCGGTAAATTTGACCTCAAACCCGAATCAAAAGCAGAATTAAATAAGCTGGCGCTATGGATGAAAGCCAATCCGAAAGTAAAAATTGAATTGAGTGGACACACCGATAATGTCGGCGATAAAAAATCAAATCTGACGCTTTCCAATAACCGGGCAAAAGCAGTTTATGATTATCTCGCTGCAAACGGAGTGGATGCTTCGCGCATGACTTATAAAGGTTATGGTGATACGAAACCGAAAGTTGCGAATGATACACCAGAGCACCGGCAGATGAATCGCAGGACGGAATATATGATAACGAGTACAAAATAAGCCACAGATTGCGCTGATTGCGCAGATTTTGGAAGCAATATTTTCTTTAAAGCATGAAATTTCCACAATGACGCGGTAAAAAATAGTAGAATGTCATTACACCAGGTCAGCGCTTTTTTATCTTACCGGAAGAACGCTATAAGCAAGCATGGCGTACATTCTCCGTTTGTGTTTGAGCTGGTGTCTAAAGTTTTTCCGAAGAACAGAAAAGAAGATATTTCTGAAAACATTGCGGAAGACTGGCGCACGGAATGTCGCGTAAATAATTCGGTCATTAATGTTACCGATCTCGGCACAGGCAATTCCGGGCTGAGAAAAATCAGTGACATCGCTTCCAAATCCGCCAAGTCGCCGAAAGAAGGATTTTTGCTTCACCGTATCATAAAGCGTTTTCAGCCGAAAAAAATGCTGGAGCTTGGAACTTCGCTTGGAATTACCACGCTGCACCAAGCATCCGCAACTTCCTTCGGGAAATTCATCACGCTCGAAGGTTGTCCCGAAAGCGCCGCATTTGCAAAAAAAGCTTTTCAGAAATATGAGCTGCCGGTAGAAATCCGCACAGGTAATTTTGATGAAACATTACCTGCCGCGCTAAAAGATCTCGGAAAGCTTGATTATGTTTTCTTCGATGGCAATCACCGTGAAAAACCTACGCTGGCTTATTTCGAATTGTGCCTGCCATATATTCACAACGACACGCTTTTTATCTTCGACGATATTCACTGGTCGGAAGAAATGGAACGTGCGTGGGGAAAGATCAAAGCACATCCACAGGCGCGTTTGACGATTGATGTTTTTCATTTTGGCCTCGTCTTTTTCAGGCAGGAGCAAAAAGAGAAGGAACATTTTGTGCTGAAATTCTGAGGTCGGACAGGCTAATCACTTGCGATTTTAAGGTTTGCCTGGCTCTCTTACTGTCTTTTAATGTCAAAAATCACACAAACATTAAATTGTGTCTTTTTTAATGTTTGCGTTACCTAAAGTGCTATATTTGATGTCATAAAACCACCAAGCATTAAATTAGTCAAATTTTAAGGCCAAAATGTATCTGATTAATCCCAACAGGAATGTAGCATGGAATGAACTTCCTTTATTACCAATCGAAGAAGATCTATACCGGACCACTGAAATCTATGAGAAATTAGGAGAAGCAAAGGCGGCACTGGCAAGATTGCAGGGAAGAAGCATTGCCATACCAAATCAAGGGTTGCTCATCAACACAATCAGTTTGCAGGAAGCGAAAGCGTCAAGCGAAATCGAAAATATTTTCACAACTGACGATGAACTTTATAAGGCTTTCAGTGAACAGAATAATGAAGCTTCAGGAAGGTCAAAAGATGTGCTTAGATATCGGGAAGCTTTGTGGGCGGGCCATCATTACCTGCAACAGCAACCGGCTTTTGACAAAAAATATTTTCTTAATGTGTTCCAGGAAATCAAATTAACGACAGATGAAATACGTCCGGATTTTGTAAACACAACGATAAAACAAGGAGGTGTCGGTCCTAATGCCGGACAAATAATATACACTCCTCCAAAAGGTATCGAAGTGTTAAATTCAAAAATGGAGAACCTGATCGATTTTATTAATGATGACGATCGGTATAAAGCAGATCATTTATTAAAAATGGCCATCGCACATTTTCAGTTTGAAGCAATACATCCTTTCAGAGATGGGAATGGCCGTACCGGACGCATATTTAATATTCACTATCTCACGAAAAAAGGTTTACTGGACTTGCCGATCCTTTTCCTGAGCCGCTACATCATGGATAATAAAGACGAGTATTATGCCGGTTTGATGGGAGTGACGCAAAGAGGGGATTGGAAAAGCTGGTTGATTTATATGATGAAGGTGATACAAGTTACAGCAGATATTACTTACCGTAAGATAAACGACATTCTTAACGCCAAAGAAGCCATCTTAAATCACATTAGCAAAGAAGCAAAAAAATTACGGAAACCTGAAAAGCTGACGGAGATGATATTTACCCAGCCTTTTACAAGAGTAAAACATTTGCAAGACGCAAAACTTTACTCCGAAAATACAGCACGGGAATATCTCAACAAATTGTGTGACTTAAAAGTGCTGGAAAAGAAAACAATGGAAGGTCACCATTATTACCTGAATATTGAATTATACAGAATTTTGTCAGAGTAAACAAAGGCTTTGCACTTGTAATCAGCATTCATTCCCCTACCTTTATCTCTCCAATGGCTGAAGAAATAATTTCTCTCGCAAACATCTCCCGCATGTACAACGTGGGCAGTGAAACCATTTACGCGCTTCGTGATATTTCGTTGAAGATCTACAAGAACGAATACGTCGCGTTGATGGGGCCTTCGGGATCAGGAAAATCCACGCTGATGAATATGCTTGGTTGCCTCGATACTCCTTCCGGCGGCGAATATGTGCTCAATGGTCTTTCTGTTGCGCGCATGAGTGATAATGAATTGGCGGAAGTGCGTAATAAAGAGATCGGATTCGTATTCCAGACTTTTAATTTATTGCCTCGTCAATCAGCTTTGGAAAATGTCATGCTGCCATTGGTTTATGCCGGAATTCCAAAAGCAGAACGTCAGCAAAAAGCAGAACACGCGCTCGACCAGGTGGGATTGAAAGACAGGATGCTGCACAAGCCAAATGAACTTTCAGGCGGGCAACGTCAGCGCGTGGCGATTGCGCGTGCGCTGGTGAATGATCCTGCAATTATCCTCGCCGATGAGCCGACAGGAAATTTAGATTCGAAAACATCGGTCGAGATCATGGGATTATTCGAAACAATCCACAAACAAGGCAACACAATCATTGTCGTGACGCACGAAGAAGATATTGCAAAATACGCGCACCGGATTGTAAGAGTAAAAGATGGATTGGTAGAGAATGATTTTGTGAATCAGGATATCCGTAAAGTGAATATAACAGCGAATTCAGAACACTGATCTACTATCAGCTTTTTTACAGAAAATTTTTTGTTGTCCCAAAATGAATTTCTTATTTCATTTTCACAGAACTCTCCAGCTCCGAAAATGCAAATACTGATTTGACTTCGTAGCGGTTTTCCCTGTTGGTTCCAACATGCCTGTAGCGGGCGTTTGTTTAACATTAATAAAGGCCGCAAGCATAAGTCCGGCAAGGATAATAAGGACGTAATGTGTTTTCATAAGGGAGAATGAAGAAGCATTCTGTGCAAGAACTGCGCCAATTGCCAGATGATGCGCGGGTTTTCATGTTGGATTTCGTATTCGTACATTCGTTTTCATTTCGTAATTCGTACCCAATATGAAAATTTACACCAAAACCGGCGACAAAGGACAAACCTCTCTTATCGGCGGCACCCGTGTTCCGAAACATCATATCCGCATTGAAGCTTACGGAACGGTTGATGAATTAAATTCCTGGGTCGGGCTTTTGCGCGATACGATTGCTGACGCGCATGTAAAGACAATTCTCATCGAAGTGCAGGATCGTTTATTTACCATCGGCTCATTGCTCGCGGCAGACCCTGAAAAGTCGAAGATGAAATTGCCTGAGCTGAAAGAATCAGATGTGACCTTGTTAGAAAAAGAAATTGACGAGATGGATAAAGTTGTTCCGCCGATGAAAAGTTTTGTGCTGCCGGGCGGAAATGAAATTGTTTCTCATTGCCACATTACACGATGTATTTGCCGCCGCGCCGAACGCTGCACTATTCATTTAACAGAAACGTCGCCGGTAAACGAGATCATTATTCAATACCTGAATCGTCTTTCCGATTACCTCTTCATGCTTTCCCGGAAACTTTCTATGGACCTCGGGGCTGAAGAAATTCCGTGGAAACCACGTATGTAATTATGACAGATGAGCAGCGCTGGCCAGAGACACAATTAAGGGATTTCGAAACGTAAGGTTGAAACAGAAGCTGACAAGCGACGGGCTTTTGAAATAAAAGCTCTACAGGAAAGTACCCCCTTTAAAAGGCAAAATGTTAATTTCATAAGAAGAATTTCTTTCGGAATTGAATAAGAGACGGTAGGATGCCCTGTGCCAAACCCTGTTTTTGTTAATATTTTAATTAAAGTGTTGATTTTCAATAAAATAATCATTTGTAAAAATTTACTGCAAGTGGTTGAACGGGGGCGGATATTTATACTTTTGCAGAAATTACAGGACGAGGAAAATGTTGGGGACTTTTGCAAGAAACCGGCGGCTTCTGCGTTTTAAATAACATCAAATAAACATTTTGTGCTATGTATTGGACCCTGGAACTTGCATCTTATCTTGAAGACGCGCCGTGGCCTGCAACGAAAGAAGAGCTGATTGATTATGGCATTCGTTCAGGCGCCCCGATGGAGGTGATTGAAAACCTTCAGGAAATTGAAGACGAAGGAGAATCTTACGAGACCATTGAAGAAATCTGGCCGGATTACCCGACCAAGGAAGATTTTTTCTTTAATGAGGACGAGTATTAGTTCTGCTTTTAAATACCATTCTTAACGTCACCGTAACTCAGGGGAACTCGAAAAGTTCCCTTGTGTATTTCAGGTCGCCTCTGCAAATGGCGCATCTCTGCGTTGGGCAGAAAGGATAAAATCCTCATTTACCGTCGTAAACTCCGGTTTTATCCTTTCTGCCCGCCTTGATCTGCGCCGTTTGCAGAGACGACCATTTTTTCAAAAAATAAATTTACCGTCGTAAAATCCGGTTTTATCCTTTCTGCCCGCCTTGATCTGCGTCGTTTGCAGAGACGACCATTTTTCCAAAAAAACAATTTACATCCCGTAAACTTCAGTGTTGTTTGGCAGTGTGTTATGCCAAATGCTTAATCACAACGGCCTTTTTCGGAAACATTGTCAGATATGCTCTTGCGGAATGAAAATTGATGCCTAAATTTCAATCTTAATTATGCTTAACCGGAAACATAAACACGCAAAAACCAGTATGCCCTTTTTGGCTACGCTGACAGGCTGCGTGCTGATGTTTGCTTGTATGTCGCCGGTCAATGCGACCGAGATCACAAAGCAGCTTTCTGTTAAAGGATATGAGCTTTCAAGGCGGAATATCGGCGAGCTCCGGGTTGTTGTTAACAATGCTGAGCAGGCAAAAAATATTCTTGAAAGCCTTCACCTCACTTTTACTTCTCCTGATTTTAGCCTCCACAATGAAGCTTATTTCGTTGTGCGGACCAATTTCTCTTCTGCTTATTCTGAAGTCTTCAGCAAATCCGTAAAACGTTTGCACTACGAAGACCTTCGCTCCTGGCTCAAACGGGAATAGATTATCCAACAAACAGCATTCTGATCGAAAGGATTTTCTTGTTAGGGAAAGTCTTGCCCGGCTTTATGTGCTGCCCTCCCACTCTCCATCCGATAATTTCTTACTTTTGAATCCCTTAAAAAGAGGGCATTTCCTCTTATAATATCCTAATTAAACCATGTTTGAATCACTCACCAAATCCATTTCCAAACTCTTCGGCGGATCTAAATCCGAGCGGGATGTAAAGGAAGTTACACCATACGTTAAGAAGATCAACGATTTTTTTGACTCGTACAAGGACATTTCCAACGACGAGCTGCGCGATAAAACACAGGAATTCCGCGCACGTATCGCGGAATATGTGAAAGAAGAGCAGGACGAGATCAACAACCTCAAAGCGCAGGCCGAAGCAGAGGGTGTTGACATCGACGCTCAGGAAAAAATGTTCAACGAGATCGACGCGCTCGAGAAAAAAATGGTGAAGCGGATCGAAGAAATTCTTCTTGACCTTTTACCGGAAGCATTCGCTGTTGTAAAAGAAACTGCCCGCCGCTTTACTGAAAACAAAGAGCTTGTTGTAAAAGCAACTCAGCTCGATCGCGATCTTGCCGTGCGCAAAAAGAATATCATCATCGACGGCGAAACTGCAACCTGGAAAAATACCTGGGACGCTGCCGGCACCGATGTCACCTGGAACATGGTGCATTATGATGTGCAGCTTATCGGTGGTATCGTATTGCACCAGGGGAAAATTTCCGAGATGGCAACCGGTGAAGGAAAAACACTTGTTGCTACACTTCCGGTTTACCTCAATGCGCTTCCTGCGCGTGGAGTGCATCTCGTAACCGTTAACAATTACCTCGCACGGCGTGATGCGGAATGGAACGGACCATTGTTCGAATTCCTCGGACTCACTGTTGATTGTATCGATCTGCACGAGCCGAATTCTACAGACCGCCGCAAAGCTTACCTCGCCGATATTACTTACGGAACAAACAACGAATACGGCTTTGATTACCTCCGTGATAATATGTCGCGCGAGCCCGGTGAGCTGGTGCAGCGCAAACATCATTACGCGATCGTCGATGAGGTCGATTCTGTCCTGATCGATGACGCACGTACGCCGCTCATCATTGCCGGTCCAACGCCGAAAGGTGAAATTCATATGTTCTTTGAGCTCAAGCCTAAGATCGAAAAGCTTGTAGCGGCACAACGTACGTATGTAAATACAATTCTTTCCGACGCGAAGAAATTATTCCCGGAAATTCAAAAAGATAAAGAGAAGGAAAAGGAATGCGGCATGAAATTGCTGCGTTGCCATCGCGGACTTCCGAAAAACAAAGCGCTGATCAAATTCCTGAGCGAGCCCGGTGTCCGTGCATTAATGCAGAAAACAGAAAGCACTTACATCGCCGACAACCAGCGTGACATGCATAAAGTGGATGCTGAATTGTTTTTTGTAATTGATGAAAAACACAACACCATCGAGCTTTCTGAAAAAGGAATTGATCTTATCTCTAATACAGCGGAAGATCATAATTTCTTTATCCTTCCCGATCTTTCTCTCGTGCTTTCTGAATTGGAAAAACAATTCACGGATGAAAAAGAACGTTTGCTGAAGAAAGAGCAGATCATTCTTGAATACAATGTAAAATCAGAACGCGTTCACTCGATGCAGCAATTGCTTAAAGCTTATTGTTTGTTCGAACGTGATGATGAATATATCGTCGGCGATGGAAAAGTAAAAATCGTTGATGAACAAACCGGTCGTGTGCTTGATGGTCGTCGTTATTCTGATGGATTACACCAGGCCATCGAAGCGAAAGAAAATGTGAAGATCGAAGCCGCGACACAAACATACGCGACTGTTACACTTCAGAATTATTTCAGAATGTACCACAAGCTTGCGGGCATGACAGGTACTGCTGAAACTGAAGCGCAGGAGTTCTGGACGATTTACAAGCTGGATGTTGTGAACATTCCTACCAACCGCGCTATTTCGCGTAAGGATGAAGAAGACATGGTGTACAAAACCAAGCGTGAAAAATACAATGCGGTTATCGAAGAATGTGCGAAATGTGTGGCTGCCGGAAGACCTGTTCTCGTCGGTACAACTTCGGTTGAGATTTCTGAATTGCTCAGCCGTATGTTGAAGCTGCGCAACATCAAGCATAATGTACTTAACGCAAAGCTTCACCAGAAAGAAGCGGATATCGTACAGGAAGCTGGTCTTGCAGGCACAGTGACGATTGCTACCAACATGGCTGGTCGTGGTACGGATATCAAGCTCGGGCCCGGTGTGAAAGATGTCGGTGGTCTTGCGATCATCGGAACTGAACGTCATGAATCGCGTCGTGTCGACAGACAGCTTCGTGGTCGTGCCGGTCGCCAGGGAGATCCGGGTTCATCACAGTTTTTTGTTTCGCTGGAAGATGATCTCATGCGTTTGTTCGGATCGGAAAGAATCGCGCGTTTGATGGATCGTCTTGGTCTTGAAGAAGGCGAAGTGATCCAGCACAAGATGATCTCGAATTCCATTGAGCGTGCGCAGAAAAAAGTGGAAGAAAATCACTTCGGCACACGTAAGCGGTTGATCGAGTATGATGATGTGATGAACGCGCAACGTGAAGTAATTTACAAACGTCGCCGCAACGCATTGTTCGGTGAGCGTCTGCAATTGGATATCGCGAACATGATGAATGATGTGGTGGACAGTGTTGTCACCAATAATCATGAGAGCCAGAATTACGCGCAGTTTGAAATGGATATGATCCGCGTTTTCGGAATGGAAGCGCCGGTGAATGAAGATGATTTTTTGAAAGCGCGGCCACAGGAGCTTTCTGAACAGCTCAATGATCAGGTGTACGAACATTACAAAGAAAAATCTGCGTCGCTTGCAGGTAAAATGTTCCCGACCATCAAAGAAGTTTACGAAAACCAGGGTGCACAATACGAGAACATCGTCACCCCGCTTTCTGACGGAATCAAAACGTTGCAGGTCGTTGCGAATCTTAAAAAGGCATACGATTCAAAAGGTCGTGAAATGGTGCTGACGTTTGAGAAAGGCGCTATCCTCGCGATGATCGATGACGCATGGAAAGAACATCTGCGTGAAATGGATGATCTGAAAACGTCGGTGCAGAATGCTGTGTACGAACAAAAAGATCCGTTGCTCATTTACAAATTCGAATCATTCGATCTGTTCAAACGTATGGTCGATGAAACGAATCGCGAGCTGGTTTCTTTCCTGTTCAAAGCAAACCTGCCGAACAACGACGGAAACCAGATACAGGAATCACGTCAACGTGCGCCTGTGCGCCAGCCTAAATTGCAGACGACGCGTGAAGAAGTTGGTGGTGGTCCGCAACAGCAGCAGATCAACTCACCCGGCGCGCCTCCGATGCCACCGCAACAGGAAAAAGTGCAGCAGGTAGTTCGTCTTGATCCGAAGATCGGAAGGAATGATGCTTGTCCTTGTGGCAGTGGGAAGAAGTATAAAAATTGTCACGGAAAATAATGAGCTGAGGAGTTAAAGAGTTTCGGATTGGGAGTTCCGTGTTGGAGCTGATGTCATAATAAGAAAGAAGGTGGTCGTGATTGACCGCCTTTTTTCTTGTAAATTCGTTAATGGCTAAACGGCCGCCGATCTTACTTTTCCCAATTATAATGCAAAAAACCTCCCTTCTCCTCCTATTCCTCTTCGCTTTTACCAGCTCTTCCCTCTTCGCACAAGAGCCAACTGCAAGCGATTGCAAACAATATAAAACCGGCACATATTACATCAAGAATATGCCGAACATCGTTATCACACGTGATGCGCAATTTCAAACCGAGACAGACATGACGACAGGAAAATATGTGAAGATGAGCGTTACATGGACGAGCGACTGCACGTATGAATTGCGCTATGTAAAAAGCAATAAGCGCGGCGAGAAAAAAATCTGGAAGAGAATGAAGGTGCTTACAGTGGTGATTACTTCAACGGAGGAAGACTCGTATCGTTTTTCTGCTTCATCGCCTGCATTGACAGAGCCGGTGCGCGGGACGATTGTGAGGAAGTGATTTGGAGTTATCCCGGCATTCCCAGATTTCCCACTTTCCAGAACAACTCATTTTTGATTTCAATTTTTTCACCGGTTTTGGAATCAATGAAGGTGAGTTGCTTTACTAAAATAGTAACGTGCTGTGCAAAATGATAAAGCGTGTCAGGATCAGTGAATGCAAGAATGAAATTCCCGCTTTGTGCATGCAGCTCTCTTGTCGGTTCCGGAAAATTGGTAATATACAAATCAGTGCAGAAATTAGTGAGGTGAGCATTGTGATGGTCGTACACATATAATCTTGCTAATCCTTTACCGTTAATACTATCGACAGTTACCGTGTAACAGCTGTCGTACTGAAGCGGAAATACCGGATTTATATAGAGTACATATTTATCGCTGACCAATTTAAACGCTGCACCAGAGCAGTAAAGTGCGTGACCTTTGTTGGTGGTATCAATCCCAACAAAACAAGAAAGCAGATTCTCATTAACCGATAATGTCGCAGAATCTTTTCCATCTGAAATTTCTTCCGGCTGAATCTGCGGATCACATCCGGATAAAAACAAGAATGCAGCAATCCCAATAAGATATTTTTTCAGAATGCTGTTCATCTTACACATTCCTTCAAAAGCGCCGTTCCGACTGGATAACCTAATTCATTAGCATTTTTAAAGTCGTAGCAGTAATTTTCCATGCCAAGCATTTTTTTAAGCTGGCCGCGCACATAATACGCATACCCGTTTTTGTCCGCCGAGGTGATTGCCTTGTTGCAATCTTCAAGCGCAGAAGTAATATAAGCGCCATTTTTGTTTACAGCTATTTTAGCCGGAAAAATCCAATTCGCATTGCATGGCTGGTCGACGCCACCAACAGCCACGCACGAGGTAATCTGCACTTTCACTGACAAATTAATTTTCGCAACAGCACGGTTCACATAGGCGGCGGAGAATGAAGGATTAATCACTATGCATCTGTCAAAGTCCACAATTGCAGAATCATTTTTCCCAAGCGCAATGAAAATATTCCCTCTCACATTGTAAAGTTCTTCCATTTGGGTTTCTTTCATTACAGGTGGAATGGAAATGCCTTTGTTCACGTCAATCAAAGCCTGGGAATATTGCTTTAAAGCAAACCGCGATTGTGCGATGTAGAGATAAGATACTACAGTAAAAGCGCTGAGATACGCATTCACAGAATCGATTGACGCATTTTTGTAAATATGGCTTAACCGAATATCAACTAACACATTTGTTTTATTTTCAAGCGCCGCGTAATAATCGGGGATTGCTTTTTCATATTCCTGCTTCGCAAAAAATGCATTTGCACGAAAAGATAATGTCATTGCATCGCCAGGGAATTTTTCAAGACCGGCGGTGTACATCGCGATCGCTTTATCATATTGCTTCAGGTTGAAAAAACCAATTCCGCGTTGATAATAATAACCTGGATTTGTTGAATCGGCGAACTCTGTAATATAAGTTTGCAGTTCGGCCAGGAATGGATCGGACGGATCTGAGCTTTTCAACAAAGAATAAGAGAACCGGAAATCGTCAGCTGCGCCATCAATATCTTCCATTGCAAACTTTACAGATGCACGACTGAAATAAGCAAAATAATCTGTGGAATCGAGCCGGATTGATTTTGCGTAATCAGCCAGCGCTTTTTCATTCATTTGTTTCGCAGCGTAAATTGCGGCCCGGCCATTATAATAAATCGCAGAGCTACTATCGAGCTCAATAGCAATACTGATGTCGATCAGCGCCTCATCGAACATACCGTGATCGTAATAATAGGAAGAACGTTTGTACCGTGGCAGAGCTTCTGCGGGCACAAGCTCAATTGCCTTCGTGAAATCGGAATACGCTATGCCATCGTAACCACGACGTGTGTTAAAATCTGCACGGGCAAGATAAGCCTCCGGATCTTTCGGCGCCAGTTCTATCGCTTTGTTATAATCCAATGATGCGCCAAACAAGTCACCCGAACTCTCTTTGATCAACGCACGCACTTCAAACAAAGCGGCATCCTTCGCATCAAGGCTGATTGCTTTATCCAGCATTTGCAAGGCAATCTTGTATTCTTTGCGTATCGCGTAAGTGCGACCGATATTCATGTAACAGCGCGCGCAATTCGGATTTACAGCAATTGCTTCACGATAATATTGTTCGCCTGAAACTAAATTCCCTTTATCGATTGCAAGAATACCCAGCCAGCGCAGCGCAGCTTCATTCTTCGGATCAGCTTTTAATTCATTTTGGAGAAAGGCTTCCAGCTCTTCGTCTTGACCGGATTTTTGAAGTGAATCTGCTAAGTGGTCGTAATAATCACTGCCTTTTGACGGCGCCTGTCCGAAACAGAAAAAAGCCCAAAATAACAGCAGAACCGTGAAGTGAAATTTCATGTTTTTCACTTCACTTCATTCCCTTCATTATACTTCACCGTCTTCTTCACTTTTCCATCCGGCGCATACAATTTCCACTCCCCTTCCTTCAACCCATCTTTATAATCACCTTCCTCCACCAGTGAAAGATCGCCATAATCTTTATTCTCCTGCATCTTTCCATAAATCTTCCAATGCCCCTGGCGCTTGCCGTCTGCATCTGTATAGTTCAGATTCGAATTCAGGTTAACCACCGGTTTTGCAGAAGTATCGGGAATGATTACCGATGACGAAATATCAGCCGCAGTTTTCTCTTCCTCCTGGTTCGAACAAGCAGAAAAAGCAACAACCCCCAAAATACAAGCGGAAAAAAATATCTGTTTCATTTTTTAGTTTATTGAACGCGTAAAGAAAAAGACGGAAACCAAAGTGATTCCCGTCTTTCTATGATTCCTGGTTAAGCATTCATCAATTGGTAATC
>JALYQL010000190.1 GCA_030855855.1 Bacteroidota bacterium
TTTCGAAAGCGGAAAATAATTCAGCGATTACAATTTCCGGTTTGAATCTGCCTGCAGGAGTTTATTGTGTGAGTATTGAAACAAATGAAATGAGAAATACGCAGAAGCTGATGATTGTGGAATAAAGCCGGCCTGAGTTTTAGCAATACAGCAAAAGGCGTTCTGGCTTACCAGGATGCCTTTTTGCTGTAAGTTATTTTGAGTTCCGAAGTTTTGTATTTTTAACAAGACAAAACTCTCAAAAATAAAACTCCATGAAAAAATTATTTATTGCGTTCCTTCTTTTATCCGGCGGATTTGTTTCTGCGCAGGATTATTCTGTTCCGGTTCGTACGACTGCTGAATGTAAAGCTGCAGAGCCAGAAGTATTGCTGGCGGCCAATCTTATCATGAGCAAACCTTTAAAAAATCCGGAAGCAAAAAAGGCCGAATCTTTTGTATTAACATGGATGACGAATTGTGAATACACTTTTGAGCTCGGAGGAAACATTACGAAGCTGAATAAAAAAGAGAACGCCGAACTTCTGTTTGTGTACATGGCTTGCCAGGCAAAATTTGTGCTTGAAAATCCTTCCAAAGCAAAAGATACAGAAGCTATTACGCTTGCAGCTTACTCGGCGCTTGCGGATTATGTGGCCGTTGCGGCAAATGGCGTAAAACAAACCAAAGAAGTGAAGCGATTGATTGAAGCGAAGGAAGCTGGAACGATGAAAGAATATGCAGCGGAGAAATAATCTTCATTTTTTTTGCCACGGGCTGAAGCCCGTGGCAAAAAAATGATGTACCTGTGACAAAATTTTTAATGAAAATCAATCTCATTCATCAGAATCCACAATTCATCTTTCAGCTTTTGCAGATTTTTTCCGGAGTGTGATGAGAAGATCACATAAGGGATATTGTATTTTTTTGCGAATGTTTTGTCGACTTCTTTTTTCAGCGCGTCGAACAATTCATCGTCCAGCATATCGGCTTTGGAAATTCCGAGCATGCGTTTTTTGTGGAGTAATTCCGGATTGTATTCTTCCAATTCATTCAGCAGCACTTTATAATCCGCTGCGATATCAGAACTGTCGGCAGGAACAAGGAACAACAAAACCGAATTTCGTTCGATGTGACGAAGGAAACGAACGCCAAGACCTTTTCCGGAAGCGGCGCCTTCAATAATTCCGGGAATATCCGCCATGACAAAAGAACGATCGTCGCGGTATTTTACGATTCCTAAATTCGGAACCAATGTAGTGAACGGATAATTCGCAATCTCAGGCTTTGCAGCGGAAACAACAGAAAGCAAAGTTGATTTTCCTGCATTCGGAAATCCAACCAAACCAACATCAGCCAATAAACGCAATTCAAGAATTTTCCATTCTTCTTTTGCATCTCCGCCCGGCTGTGCAGTGCGCGGAGTCTGATTGGTTGGCGTTGCGAAATAAGCATTTCCTTTTCCGCCACGTCCACCTTCCACTATAACAAATTCCTGTCCGTCTTCGTTGATCTCACAAACCACTTCACCTGTTTCGAAATCGCGGGCGATAGTGCCTAACGGAACATCGAGATATTCATCTTTTCCGTTTGCGCCGGTCATGTTCTGTCTTCCGCCTTTTTCTCCATCGGTACCCAATACATGCTTGCGGTATTTCAAATGGATCAACGTCCACAGATTTCTGTTTCCGCGAATAATAATATGTCCGCCTCGTCCGCCATCACCACCATCAGGTCCGCCTTTTGCCGTCTGTGCTGTACGAAGCAAATGTATAGAACCTCCCCCACCCTTTCCGGAGCGGCAGCAGATCTTTACGTAGTCAACAAAATTCGAATCAGCCATTTGAAAAAAAGATGTACGGTTTACGATGTGGGATGTACGATTTATATCAGGATGTGCGGATTACTCAAAATCGTAATTCGTACATCGTAATTCGTACATCACAATTGGTCAATTACTTTACAGATATTCCCGAAAATTTCATCCTGGGAACCTACTCCATTTACTCCGCGATATTTGTTTTGTGCTTCGTAATAATTTTTTAGCGGCGCGGTATCACGTTTGTAAACATGAATGCGGTTTTCAATGATCTGCGCATCGCTATCATCAGCGCGGCCGGAATCTTTTCCGCGAAGCACGAGACGTTTTCTTAATTCTTCATCGGCGACTTCAAGCGCGATCATTGCATCGATCTTCCAGCCTTTGCCGGTAAGAAATTTATCGAGCGCTTCTGCCTGTGCGGTTGTGCGAGGAAATCCGTCAAAAATAAATCCGACAGGGTGAATATGCATGTTCACTTCCGCTTCCAGCACACGTATGGTCAATTCATCGGGAACAAGATTTCCTTTATCCATATAGCCTCTTACTTCCATCGCAAGGTCGGATTCGCCGGTTTTGATAGAACGGAAAATATCACCGGTTGAAAGATGGGTGAAAGCATATTTGTCGATCAGCTTTGCCGATTGTGTGCCTTTACCTGCGCCCGGAGGCCCGAATAAAATAATGTTGATCATGAATGGGTTTTTGTTGCTGAGTTATCGGAACTGATTTTCTGAATTCACGAAATGTGTTTAGCCTATAGATGGTTTTTCACTGATAACATATATATCTCGGAGATTTCTTCCAAGTCCGTTATAATCGAGCCCGTATCCCACAATAAAATCATTCGCAATTTCAATGCCGATGTAATTGATCTTAAAATTCCTTTTAAAAACTTCCGGCTTGAATAAAAACGAGGCGACAACCACCGATTCCGGGCGCTGTGTATTCACCTGGTCGAGTATGTGTTCTATTGTTTTTCCGGAATCCACAATATCCTCAACGATCACTACATTTCTTCCTTCAAGGTCTTCGTTCAATCCGACCAGCTCTTTCACTTCGCCCGCGCTTGTGCCATGATAGGACGCCAGCTTTACAAATGAGACTTCGCATGGCGAGGTAAAATTCCGCACCAGATCGGCCGCAAAAATAAAAGAGCCGTTCAGCACTACAAGGAAAAGCGGATTTTTCCCTTTCATATCCGCGCTGAGTTCATCAGCAACACGTTTTACAGCTCCAAGGATCTTCTCCTCAGAAATGTATGGCACAAAGGTCTTATCACCCAGTTGAATAGCATTCATAGTTTCGAGGTGCAAAAGTACTGAAAGATTACGGATTACGGGGTAGATTACAAATTACAGATGACAGATTACAAATTCCAGATGACCCTCCCATTTGTAATTTGTAATCTGTCATCTGTAATCCCTTTCTTACGCTATTTTCCTGACAAGCTGCCGCAATTGTTCAAAACTTATTGAGGAAAACCGTTAACATTTCATGTTTAAAACCCGTTTACATCTAAGGATAAAGTTTCTGTTGGAAAGGGGCGCGATTTATCTACTTTTATGCCCCCCTAAAAAAATACGGCCCTAATTAACGCCATGAGCACCGAAGAAAAAAAAACACGATCTGAAGGAATATCGAGAAAGCCTACCCATCTTTCCCAGGTAACCCAGCAATTATATGAAATCGGGAAGCTTCCTCCACAGGCTGTTGAGCTGGAAGAAGCGGTTCTCGGAGCGCTCATGCTTGAAAAAGATGCGCTTACAGCAGTAATTGACATCCTTATCCCGAAAAGCTTTTATAAAGAGGCACACGGAAGAATTTTTACAGCTATCCAGAATCTTTTTCAGCGTTCGGAACCGATTGATATTCTTACCGTCACGAATGAATTGAAACGCACCGGCGAACTCGAGATCGTTGGTGGCGCTTATTATATTTCTCAGCTTACCAACCGCGTGGCTTCTGCGGCAAACGTTGAATTCCACGCCCGTATCATTTCGCAGAAATATATTCAGCGCGAATTGATCCAGATCTCCAGCGAAACCATTAAAAACGCTTATGAAGATACTGCCGACGTATTCGACCTGCTCGACCAGGCGGAGCGCAGCCTTTTCAGTGTAGTGGAAGGAAATATCCGCAAGAATTACGATAAGATGAGCACGTTGATCTCGCTCGCCATGAAACAGATCGAATCGGCGCGCGACCAGAAAAGCGGTGTGACAGGCGTTCCGAGCGGATTTACAGCGCTCGACCGCCTGACTTCGGGATGGCAGAGCTCAGATCTTGTAATTATTGCCGCTCGTCCTGCGATGGGTAAAACAGCATTCGTGCTTTCACTGGCAAGAAATGCCGCAGTAGATTTTCAAAGACCTGTTGCAGTATTTTCTCTTGAGATGGCATCCGTTCAGCTTGTGCAGCGATTAATTTCTGCTGAATCTGAATTGCCGGCGGAAAAATTAAAAAAAGGTCAGCTTGAAAATCATGAATTCCAGCAAATGAACGCGAAGATCGGCAAGCTTTCGGAAGCACCTTTGTTCATTGACGATACTCCTGCTCTTTCGATCTTTGAGCTTCGCGCGAAATGCCGTCGTCTCAAAGCACAACATGATATTCAATTAGTCGTGGTCGATTATTTACAGCTGATGACCACCGGCGGCGAACATAACCGTAACGGAAACCGCGAGCAGGAAATCAGCACCATCTCGCGTTCGTTAAAAAGTATAGCGAAAGAATTAGGAATTCCTGTGCTGGCACTTTCCCAGCTAAGCCGTGCGGTTGAAACGCGCGGTGGTGATAAGCGTCCGCAGCTTTCCGACTTACGTGAATCGGGCGCTATTGAGCAAGATGCGGATATGGTTATGTTTATTCACCGCCCGGAATATTATGGATTTAACCAGGATGCTGACGGGAATAATACCGCAGGACTTGCCGAGATCATCATTGCAAAACATCGTAACGGTGCTGTCGGAAGCGTGAACCTGAAATTCGTTGATCGCCTCGCAAAATTCATGGATATGGAAGAAGGTGGAATGAATGGCGGACCCGGATTTTATACACAAGGCGGTGCAGACGGAGGTTATGATGCAGCTGCCGGCCTCACGCCAAATACTGATTTCAATAATCCGGGTTCTGGAAACATCATCCGCGGATCGAAGCTGAATGATATTGAAGAAGATCCTTTTTAGAAACAGGGAACGAATTACGAATAAAACGAATATACGAAAGGGCGAATCTCATTTACAGATTCGCCCTTTCGTATATTCGTACATTCGGAAGATTCGCAATTCATTCCCTGTTTACCTCTTCACGACTTCCTTCTTCTGCAGGCTCAATGTGAATTCAACCCTGCGGTTTAACTGCTGCTCTGCTTCAGAACAATCCACTCCGTCGGAGCAACCGTTTTTCAATTTCGATTCGCCATACGCCTGTGTTTTTATTCTGCTCGTGCTGATTCCTTTTGAGGCAAGGTATTTTACAGCAGCATTCGCCCGTCGTTGCGACAAAGCAACATTATATTCTGAAGAGCCGCGTGCATCTGCATTACCGGAAACTTGTAAATACCATTCCGGGTGCGCTTTCATGATCGATGCTACATTATCAAGACTGCTGACTGCATCGTTGCGGATATCTGATTTATCAAAATCAAAGTAGATCGGGTTAATGATCATTCCGGAAGGATTTACATCTACCACAACAACTGAAGTAAGTGAATCGATCGGTTCTGCTTCAGCAACTTCTTCTTTTTTCGGACACTCGAATCCGATCACATAAATTGTGGTGTTCACTTCGCATGGCAGGCTGTCTTTATCAATATTGAAATAATAAATATCAGCATCGCCCATACCGGTTAAACGGTTTGAAGACAAATAACCTGATTTACCGCTTTTCAAAAATGCCATTCCGTAATCGTTTCCGGAAGAATTTAAAGGCGCTTTTAAAACCCGGGCAGACTGGAATGAACCGTTAAGCAATTGTGCAATACAAATATCAAGTCCGCCATAACCCATGTATCCTGTGGAAGAAAAATAAAGATTTCCATCTGCGTCAACAGTAGGAAACTGTTCACGGCCAAGAGTATTGACATTAGCCCCGACATTGATCGGCGCACTCCAGCCATTACCTTCACGAACGCAGTAATAAATATCAGTCTCTCCCATTCCGCCAGGCATATCCGAAGCAAAATAGAGTCGTGAGCCATCTGCAGTTACAAATGGAGTAAGCAACCCGTAAGCATTGCTGTTATATTTGAACGATTCGATCTCTGTCCACTCGCCATCCTTTTTGACTGCAGAATAAATTTTGCTGCGTTCAATACCAAGCGTTCTTTTCTCAGCGCCTTTCAGATCTTTACTTACGCGGTTAAAATACATGGTGTCACCGTTCTTTGTAAAGCTCGCAGGGCCGTCGTGATATTTAGTATTTACTTTGGAATCAATCTTTCCGCCCTTATCAAACTCAGTATCTGATGAGCCGCGTTTTGCATAGAAAAGATCAAGATAACTTTTGCCTGTCCATTTAAACTCTTTTCCACCGGTTGATACCGGAGCGTTTGAAGCGTAAACAATTCCTCCATCATACACTACCGGGCTGAATGCAGCATCTGCATTATTCATTGACAAATTTGTAACAGTTACACCAACGGGCTTAGCCAGATCGTCAAGCACGACATCGCAGGAATTCATATACATTTTTCCACGCGCGTCATTTGGTGCAAGATTGCTGTATTTACTAAACGCCTCACGTGCTTCATTATAACGCTCGTTGGATTTCAGCATGAGGCCGTAGTTGAGATAAAAATCAGCCTGGCCAAATGCTCCTGCAGCATTTACTTTGTCGTAAGCATTTACAGCTTCACGATAAAGAAACATTTCCTGGTAGCACTGTCCAAGCCTATAATAATTTTCAGGCGATGGATCTTTCTTCACAGCCGCTTCATATTTTTCTGCCGCAGCAGCGTATTCCCACTTCTCAAAAAGGCGGTCTGCTTTTTTTGTCTGGCCAAAAGCCAAAGTGCAGATAAAGAAAGCGACGACTATTGTACTGAAAGTTTTCATTGTATGTAATTTTTATCTCGGTCTGTTTTTAAAAAAATCTAGGACTTGTCATTCTTGTTTTGGTGAAATTCAGATCCCAACCCACCATTATTTCATGTGTTCCGCTGTTGTATGTTCCTGTGCGGTTGAGGTAAACATCATAGGAGTAACCGAAACGAAGCTGATTTTTGAAATGATACTCGACACTTGCGATAAGCATATTGTCCATTCCTTTTATGTCAATGCGTTTTCCCGTTCTCCAGCCCAATCCGAAGAAAAGTTGCTGTTTGTAAATCAGCGCCGCGTTAAGATCAAATAATGCCGGAGCACCTTGAGCGAATTTCACCATCATCGAAGGACGGACTGCAAAATTATCGCTGATGTCTTTTACTACACCAACAGTTGCATAATAGTGCCTGTAAAACTTCGCTGTATTTGCGCCTACTACATCCTGAAGTTTAAATTTTGACTGGATCAGATTGCGTGTAGATATTCCGGCGAAAAACCTGTTTTTGTAAAAATATAATCCGGCAGAAGCATCGGGCACCCAGGAAGAAGATGGACTATTCAGAAATACCTGGTCCTGGCTGTCATCAGTATTAAGCTTGCTGTAATCCACACGGAGATTATTCAGCGATCCGGAAATACCGAAAGCAAGACGTGCTTCAGGTCCGAGATGCAAATGATATGCGAAGATGGCCGCAACACCTGTGTTTTTCAACGGACCAGCTTTGTCATTATTCACCTGAAGTCCTAAACCGATTTTGCTATAGGGCAAAGCAGAATGTATGTTCAATGTCTGGCTTTCCGGCGCTCCATCCATTCCTACCCACTGGCTTCTGTGACCAAGTGTACCTGACAGCATATCACGGCTGCCGGCATAAGCAGGATTCACATACATCGGGTTGAAATAATATTGCGAGAATGATGGATCTTGTTGTGCAAACCCACAGAGTGTGAACAGGAATCCAAAAATGCTGATATAAATATTCTTTTTCATGACCTTTATTTTTTCAATTCAGTTGGTTATACTTTTTTATCGTTTAATGAATAACCAACCGCGTTTTTCGGTATCGTTATATTTGATGATGTAATAATAAGTTCCGTCTGTACAATCAGTTCCGTTCAGGTTCTGTCCGTTCCAACGTACGCTTGTATTGTTATAATTCTGTCCACGCCACACTTCACTTCCCCAACGATTAATAACTATTACTTCATTTTCATCGAAGCAATCTACGAGCGGAACATTCCACCAGTCATTTACACCATCACCATTCGGTGAGAACGCGTTGAATACATCGCCGCCTTCTACTTTAAACAATACATCGTCGGAAGCTGTGCAACCTGTAACTGTATCCACAACCGTAAGTGTATAGTTTGTAGTTACAGAAGGTGAAGCGATCGGCTGCGCAACAGTTGCAGAGCTGAGGCCTTCTGAAGGTGTCCAGAGGTATGTGTATCCTGCAACTGCAGTTGTGCCAAGCATAATATCTCCGCCACCGCAGGATGATTGATTTTCTCCTGCATCAACGAATGGCGTGTTCACTGTCACCGTAACAATGTTAGAAGTAGAGCAGCCGCTGCTGTTTGTTACTGTCAATGTATAAGTTGTCGTAGAAGACGGACTTGCCATTGGCTGAGCAACTGTAGAAGAGCTTAATCCTGCTGCAGGCGACCAGCTGTATGTATTCCCCGCTGCCGGAGTTCCACCGATTGAAACACTGTCTCCATTGCAAATTGTTCCGTTAGGTCCCGCGTTTGCAGTTGGTGAAGGATTAACTGTCACTGTAATTGCATCTGTGCTTGTGCAGCCAGCTGCGTTTGTAACAGTAAGCGTGTAAGTTGTAGTAGTAGCAGGACTTGCATTTGGCTGCGCCGCAGTTGAAGAGCTCAATCCTGTGGAAGGCGACCAGCTGTAAGTATTGCCGGATACAATTTGTGCTCCGATAGCAATACTATCGCCCACACATACTGATGTGTCCGGGCCAGCGTTTGCTACCGGAGGCTGAAGAACATTCACAACAACCACATCGGTAGTGCTGCATCCTGTAGAAGAATTTGTAACTGTCAATGTATAAGATGTAGTCACAGACGGGTTTGCCATTGGCTGCGCAACAGTTGCTGAGCTTAATCCTGTTGCCGGTGACCAGCTGTAAGTATTACCTGCAAGCGCCGCTGTTCCGATCTGCACACTGTCATTGGTGCATGAACTTTGATCCGGACCTGCATCTGTAAAAGGAATTGGATTTACATTCACCACTACCGAATCAATTGCCTGGCAACCTGTAGTATTTGTAACTGTCAATGTATAAGTAGTTGTGGTAGCCGGAGAAGCTACTGGTTGCGCCACGGAAGCAGAACTTAACCCTGTTGCCGGTGACCAGCTATATGTATTTCCGGAAGCGCCAACAGTTCCGATTTGCACACTGTCATTGCTGCAGATCGTCTGATCAGGGCCAGCATTTACAACCGGTGTAGTTCCTATCGAAACAATTACCACGTCTGTATTCGTGCAGGCTGTTGCAACATTTACGACAGTTAACGTATAAGAAGTTGTTGTCGATGGAGCTGCCATTACCTGTGCTCCTACTGGTGAGCTTAATCCGAGTACAGGCAACCATGTATAAAGATTACCTGCTGTTCCCGGTGTGCCGATCAGTACACTGTCGCCGCTGCAGGAAATCTGGTCAGCGCCTGCATCAGCAACCGGAGCCGGATTTACATTTACGATAACAGAATCGATAGTCTGACAACCGGATGCTGTATTTGTTAAAATCAAAATGTAAGTTGTAGTAACTGCAGGGCTCGCCATTGGCTGTGCGCTTGTTGAATCGCTTAATCCGGTTGCGGGTGTCCAGCTATATGTATTACCCGGAATTGCCGGTAAGCCGATCTGTACACTGTCGTTGCTGCAGATTGTTCTGTCAGGACCTGCACTTACTATTGGAGCAGTGCCGACAGATATCGTAACAACATCAGTATTTGTACAACCTGTTGTTGTGTTTGTAATTGTCAAGGTATAAGTTGTGGTAACGATTGGTGCCGCCATTGGTTGTGCTGCTACAGGATTGCTTAGTCCGGTTACCGGCGACCAGCTGTAAGTTACTCCCGGCAGTGCAGGTGTTCCGATCTGTACACTGTCAAGGTTGCATGATGTCTGATCAGGACCAGCATCAGCAAATGGTGCAGGATTTACATTCACAATAACTGAATCTATTGCCTGGCACCCGGAAGTTGTTTGTGTTACTGTTAATGTATAGCTAACCGTTACAGCAGGGCTTGCCATTGGCTGAGCTGCAGTTGAAGAGCTAAGACCAATTGCAGGTGACCAGCTGTAAGTATTCCCGGCAATTGCAGGTGTTCCGATCTGTACGCTGTCGTTGCTGCAGATTGTTCTGTCAGGGCCTGCGTTTACTAAAGGTGATAAACCAAAAGTCACAACTACAACGTCTGTATTTGTACATCCTGTTGTGCTATTGGTTAATGTTACAGTATATGATGTTGTAACGAGCGGTGCTGCCATTGGTTGTGCAACTGTTGAAGAGCTCAAGCCTGTTACAGGCGACCAGCTGTAAGTTACACCGCTTAATGCAGGCGAACCAATTTGCACACTGTCGCCGCTGCAGGAAACCTGGTCAGGACCTGCGTTTGCAAACGGTGCCGGATTTACAGTTACTACAACATTATCAGTTGCTGAACAACCGGAAGAATTTTGTGTAACTGTCAGTACATAAGTAGTTGTTGTTGCTGGTGAAGCAACAGGCTGTGCAACTGTAGAAGAGCTTAACCCTGTTGATGGTGACCAGCTGTAAGAATTTCCTGCAACAGGAGCGCTGCCGATAACAACATTATTTCCTGAACAGATCGTTTGATCTGCTCCTGCGTTTGCTATTGGTGTGCTTCCCACAGTTACCACCACAACATCTGTGCTTACACATCCGCTTGTGGTGTTCGTTACTGTCAATGTGTAGCTTGTGGTTGTAGCAGGATTAGCCATTGGCTGAGCAACTGTCGAAGAGCTCAATCCTGTTGCTGGCGACCAGCTGTAAGTATTGCCTGCAATAGCAGGTGTTCCTATTTGCTGACCAATTCCATTACAAATCGTACGATCAGGGCCTGCGTTTGCGACTGCGCCTGTTCCGATAGTGACGGTAACTGAGCTTGTATCATTGCAGCCGGTAGTTGAATTGGTTACTGTTAAAGTATATGTGGTTGTAACCGCAGGACTTGCCATCGGTTGTGCAACTGTTGATGAGCTTAATCCGGTTGGTGGCGACCAGTTATAAGTATTGCCGGCAATTGCAGCTGATCCGATCTGCACACTGTCTCCGTTGCAGATGGTCTGATTAGGACCAGCATCCGTTGCTGGCGATGGGTTGATCGTTACTACAACAGAGTCTTTGCTTTGACATCCAGTCGGAGTAGTTGTAACTGTTAATGTAAATGTTGTAGTGGTTGATGGGCTAGCCATTGGTTGTGGAATGCTATTCCAGTCCAGCGGTGCGATCGGCGACCAGTAATAGGTATTGTTGGCAGTGCCGGGCGTACCGAGCATTACACTATCGCCTTCACAAGCAACATGATCAGGACCGGCATTTGCAACCGGAACCGGGTTGATGGTAAGGATCATCGTATCACGTGCCTGGCAACCATTTGTTGAATTGGTCGCGACCAGGAAATAAGTTGTAGTCACAGAAGGGCTCGCGTAAGGTTGGGCCACTGTTGTAGAGCTTAATCCACTTGCCGGCGACCAGGAATACGTCACTCCCATTGAAGCAGGAGTGCCGATCTGTATGCTGTCGAAACGACAAATAGTTTCATCCGATTCCGCATCCGCAATCGGAGCAGGTTGAACTGTGATGATAAGCATCGCCGTATCACAAAGCGAAGGTGATCCGTTATCGCAGATCACATAAATAATAGTATCGTTACCGCTAAAATTTGTGGAAGGAGTATAATCAATCGAATCTCCTACCAGCGTGGCGGTTCCGTTCATTGGTCCGTTATAGATGCTTGTAGTAAGCGCATTCGCTTCCGGATCGGTATCATTGTTCTGCACAGCTATATTAATTGTTCCTGAGTTTTCACACACTGTCACAAAATCATCTGCTGCATTTGGATTTGTGTTCTGTCCAAAAGAAGTTTTTGAAAAGAAGAGCGAAATCCCCAAACATGTAAAAAGTAAAATCTGCTTCATTGTTTTTAGATATATACCCACCCAAAAACAATTTTGATGCCCGTTAAATATTTTGCATCATTTTAAACACGTTTTACAAGTGTAAAAATTCAAAAATCAGGCAATTATTTTCAGGGAAATCAAGAGGTAAAAAAAGGTGTTATGGGGAAATCTCACACCAGGTTGTGGATTACTTTACAAATCTGTACTTTCACACATTAGAAAATAAAAGTTGCCTGCTTCTCCAACAATATCATTTTCCTTAATCGTACTCTTAATCCGCTGAAGTCGTCTGTTTGGAAAATTCACACCTATCTCTTTAAAATGAAAAGGCTTCTTTCCGCGATAACTTTCATACTGTTAGCAGGCTGCAGTTCAAGTTCTGCTGATCCTAAGAAAACAGTGCGCATGGGCTGGCAGAATCATTTCAATGCATATCTCGATTTGCGCGGAAAAGAATCCAAAATGGGTACCGACAGTACTAAGCTCGTATTTGAAAATAATTCCGATTACCTCGTTGACTCCGCTATTCTGATCTTTGAAAACCAGGGATTGCTGGTACACAGCTACGACACGGTAACCGTAAAATCTGTTTTGTCTAAATCTCAATCAAAAGTTCAGGCGCCAAGTCATAAATTAGGCTGGAAGCACAAAGTGGAGATCTTTGCAATTTATTCCAAAGCGCTTGAGTTTGCATACCGTGCCGACTTTCCTGAAGCAAAAAAACAAGGCGATTGTTATCATTGCAAATAACACTAAACTTCCGGTGTCAATTGATTGTCCCTCTTTTCATATTTTAACAGTCTGTAAATTCCGGCAGACAGATAACCCATGCCTTTTTCGTAATTTCACAGAAGAATGTTGAAACGTATTATCATATTAGTACTTGCGTGCGCCATCGTGCTTCCGGTGAGAGCTGCGTACCTGCTTATTCCAATGGATGAAACGCAAAAAGATCATCTCAAAGCGTATGGCATTACGTATTGGGTGATCGAAAAAGGCGGCGAGGCCCAATGGCTTTTGAATTACCGTTACGGTAGCTTTCTCTTTAAATATGATAAGGTGTACGAGAATGAATGCCTTACACGCGGTGTCACTTTTGAAACCATCCCCGATGCAAAAGCCAATGCAATCCTCAATGAAATTTCAAGCCCCGAATTAAATATGGACGCGGTGAAGCTTGAGAAGCCACCGAAAATTGCCGTGTATTCACCACCCGATAAGCTTCCGTGGGATGATGCAGTTACTTTAGTGCTTACCTATGCAGAAATTCCGTATCACATTTTGTATGATGAAAAAGTGATACAGGATTCGCTGGTGCGTTATGACTGGATCCATTTGCATCATGAAGATTTCACGGGCCAGTACGGAAGATTCTGGTCGCAGTTCCGCGATTATCCATGGTATCGCCAGCAAGTGGGGACAGATGAATCTATGGCGGCGAAGCTTGGATTCAAAAAAGTTTCGGAGATGAAATTGGCCGTAGCTAAAAAAGTACGCGACTTCGTATCCGGAGGCGGGTTTATGTTCGCCATGTGCTCTGCGACAGATTCATATGACATCGCGCTGGCAGCTGAAGGAATTGACATCTGCGATCGCATGTATGATGGTGATGGAATGGACCCGAATATGAACAGCAAATTGAATTATGACAATTGTTTTGCGTTCACCAACTTCGAATTAAAAACCAACAGCACCGAATACGAATTTTCAGACATCGACACATACGGAACAAGAAGCGCAAAAGGCGTGAATGAAACCAACGATTATTTTTCCCTTTTTGAATTCTCAGCCAAATGGGATCCGGTTCCGACTATGCTTTGCCAGGATCACGCGAACCTTATCAAAGGATTCTGGGGACAAACAACAGGTTTTGACAAAGACAAGATAAAACCCGGTGTGCTGATCATGGGCGAGAACAAAGCGCAGAAAGAGGCCCGCTATATTCACGGCGATTTCGGAAAAGGAATGTGGACTTTTTACGCCGGCCACGATCCGGAAGATTACCAGCATCGTGTAGAAGAGCCCCCGACCGACCTTTCGCTCTACCCGAATTCAGC
>JALYQL010000201.1 GCA_030855855.1 Bacteroidota bacterium
GGTTTGTGAAGTGATGGAAACGGTAACCTGTGCGGAAATCTTCGCTGTGGCAGAGAAGCCAAAGCACAACAGAAGTATCCCGAAACGAATGTAAAATTGTTTCATGTGTAGGGGAATAGATTTATAAGTGTATTGCCACCCGCAAATTAGAAAAACAAATGCATTTAACCTAATGCGTAACGGGCAATTCATCTTTCATCGATGAAGAAGGGCGAAATAGGAATGAAGGCAAAGGGAGGTAGTGTATCTGTTTTTTTTTCTTTGTGTCTTGGTGCCTTTGTGGCAAAAATACCTGCACGATGAAACAGATACACTACAAAGTAAAGAACTGTATGCTCCGGATTTTCTTTTCGTACTTTCGTACCCATTCGCACCGTAGGCGTTCCTTCGGAATAATTCGTACCCTTTTTGTCACACAACATTACCATCTACACCGACGGTTCATCGCGCGGAAATCCCGGTCCGGGCGGATATGGCGCAATCCTTATGTCGGGAAGCCTGCGCAAGGAAATTTCGCAGGGATTTAAAAACACCACCAATAACAGGATGGAATTAATGAGCGTGATCGTAGCGCTTGAGAGCATAAAAACTCCGGGATGCAATGTCACCATCTACTCCGATTCGAAATATGTGGTGGACAGTGTCGAAAAAGGCTGGGTGTTTGGCTGGGCAAAGAAAAATTATGCCGGCAAAAAAAATCCCGATCTCTGGGCGCGGTTTTTACGCATTTATCCCAAACATAAAATTAAATTCATCTGGGTAAAAGGTCACGCCGAAAATGTGCTCAATGAGCGCTGCGATGTGCTGGCCGTCACTGCCGCATTGGGCGGGAATTTAATTGCGGATGAAGGATACCAATAAAGGGTGCGAAAAACGAAAGCGTCGCGAAATGTTACGAAAGCATTTCTGTCATCAGCTTCTGTAACTTTTCGTTTGGGTTTCGTTTTTTGCTCGTTTTTCGTACCCTATTTCATTCTCTTCACAGCTGCTTCTAATTCTTTAGCAAGCAAATCTGCTTCCGCTTTTTCTGCTTCCAGCTTTTGCAATCCTGTCGCATTTTTCTTCACGGATTTCAAGCCTTCAATTTTCGACTGCGCTTCCCGCGATTGATATTTGTAATAATTTGAAAGCTGTGCAAGGATGCTTTTAGAATACGTTTTCATCAATTGCGACGGCGTTGTTTTATACAGATTTTCAAATCCCGGTATTGCTTTCTGCACGGTAGACGCGCTGCAATTAGTCAGGAAAGACGCGTATTGCTGCAGGAATGAACCTTGCATTGTGCCGTAAAGTGTGTACATCGTTTTTTCAAACCACGGCTGCTGCGCGTCTGTGCCTCCGTACGTGTATGCATTTGCCACAGCAAGCTTCATCATCCTGTTCTGATCATTTTCTCTTTTCGCCGCTTCTGCCATTCCTGTTTCTTTGAAATGTTCAACAAGCGCCTGCAATGCTATCGTGATCACATCATACGACTTATCGTTGAGCGCGGATAAATACACGTCTTTCAGCTCTTCACCGGTCGCGCCGTCATTCAACGCTTCAAGCGCCGATACGCGTGTATATGATTTCGGATCATTCTTGCTGATCGCGATCAATTGTGGCTTCAATTCATTTGCATAAACGCCAAGTCGCCCACATGCAGCTGCACGGATGGCCCAGAATTCATCATTCAGCGCTTTTGTGAGCACCTGCTTCGCCAGCTTTTCATCCGGAGACGGAGCGTCAGTCGCTTTTTTCGGATCCGGCGCTTCAAATGGCTTGGGCGCAAGATTATTGATCGCTTCCAGCCTGTCGACATACAGCTTTGAATTGTCGTAAAGGAAAGCCCATTCCTGCGCGGTGTGATGATCCGATTTGTAGCACAGCAATGTTTTCTGCGCATCAACATTTACAAAATCAGGCCTGGTGACTGACTCAAAATAAAAAGTGTCAGAAACCGATTTTACAATAATCTCTTCGCGTTTTACTTTTCCTCCGCTATAAATGTCAACGCTTAAGGGAATCCGGAAAACAGGCGAGCCGTGCGTACGGTCTTGTGTCTGCCGGATAATCAGCATTTGTTTTTGTTTCGGCGCGTCGAATGAATACGTAAGGTCGAGCTCGGGATGGCCCGGCGATAAAAACCATTGGTTAAAAAACCAGTTCAGATCCTGGCCTGTCACCTGCTCAAAAGCAAGACGAAGGTTCGCGATCTCGACATTCATATATTTATTGGTCTCGAGATATAATTTAAGGCTGGCAAAAAAAGCTTCATCTCCAATATACTGCCGGAGCATGTGCAGCACTTGCCCGCCTTTATTATAAGAATGCGAATCAAACATATCCTCGCGATTGTCATAATTGAACCGGATCAGCGGTTCACGTTTTCCCGGCCATTCTTTTGTTGCGCGACCACCTGCAGATTCACGCATGTACCCGCGATAAGAATCATAATGCGCATAATCAGCTTCTTCTTTTCCGTATTCATGCTCGGTCCATAAATATTCACCGTAAGTCGCGAATGATTCATTTAACGGAAGATTGCTCCACGATTCGCAGGTCACATAATCGCCGAACCACATGTGGAACAGTTCATGCGAAACATATTCTTCATAAGTATTGTCCAGGTATTCGCGATCATCGCGCTGCACAAAATCACCGTGCAAAGTCGCTGTCGTATTTTCCATCGCGCCTGAAACATAATCGCGCGCGCATACCTGTGAATATTTTGCCCACGGATAATCAACACCTAATTTTTCCGAGAAGAATTTTATCATCTGCGGCGTTTTTCCGAAAGTCTGTTTTGCATAAGGAGCATACTGCGGCTCTACATAATAGCTCACTTCTTTGCCGTTGTAGCTGTCTTTGATAATGGTAAATTGCCCCACCGACATCATCACAAGATACGGCGCATGCGGAAGATCCATTCTCCAATGATCGGTGCGCGTTCCGTCCGCATTTTTTTTCTGATCGTACAACAAACCGTTTGAAAGCGTCACATATTTATCTTCCGTCGTAATGTAAATTTCAGATGTCATCTTTTCATTCGGCCTGTCAATCGTTGGCATCCATACACAGTTTGATTGTGTTTCGCCTTGTGTCCAGATCTGGCGCGGATGTAAAATGGAATCTGTCGGATCTGCATCCGGATTAATAAAATACAATCCCTTGTCTTCTGTGATTGCGGCGCTTCCTCCCACTTCTGTCAGCTCTTCCGGTTTGGAAATATAATCGATAAACACAGTATATCTTTCCGTGCGTGTATACTGGCGTCCAAGATCAATGACCAGATTTTTACCGTCATATTTGTATTCAAGCCTGAACGTATCTGCAGCAAACATCGTCGGGTTTGTTGCATCACGCATGAGCATGGCTACGCGATTTATTTCCATTCCACGCGCGTCGAGCTTTAAAGAAGAGGTAGGGTAAAAGAACGGCCGTGCGCTGATGATTGCTTTTCCATGCATCCTTTTTTTCGCCCAGTCAAAACGCACGTGCAAAGTGGTGTTCAGCAAGTCTGTCTCGCGTGTTTCGGATGGGCGATAATCGGCACGTGATTCAATATTCACGTTTGGATCAGGCGCTGGTTTTTGATTCAACGGCCGCCAGCGCGTCTGCGTATTCGTTTGAGTATTGTTTTTCTGATGTCCGCAGGCTAATAAAAAGGCGGAAAGGGCAATCGGAAAGATGTATTTGTACATCGGTTTTGGGTCGATTTTATAATGGTTGCCAAAGTTGGTTATTTTATGCCGGAAAGCCAACCCGTTTATCACACCTTTCGACCACTCAAAAAGAACCTTAACTTTGTACTGCAATTTCAGGCAAACATGGAAAAACAAACCTTCACAGTTACAGTATCCGGCACAGAAAAACACAAGGTTGTTTTTGATCACAAAGACGCGTGGACAGGTACCATTAACGATAACCCTTTTTCGTGCGATGTGATCTCTCCGGGTTCAAAACGTTTTCATGTATTACGTGATAACCGTTCTTATGAAGTTGAAATTGTAGAAGCGGATACCACAGCGAAAACGATGCTCATAAAAGTGAATGGCCATCCGTACCCGATTGCTGTTGCTGATAAATTTGATGAGCTGCTGCATTCGATGGGCATGGATAAAGTTGCCGCCGTGAAATTCAACGATATGAAAGCGCCAATGCCGGGATTGGTTTTAAACGTAGTAGTAGAAGAAGGACAACAGGTAAAAAAGGGCGACCCCGTGATTGTGCTGGAAGCGATGAAAATGGAAAATATCCTCAAATCGCCTGCCGATCTTACAGTGAAAAAAGTGCTGGTGAAGAAAGGCGTGGCAGTGGAAAAAGGACAGGTTTTGGTTCAGTTTATTTAAAGGGGGAACGAATTACGAATCATTTATAAAAAATCTTTAATCATGGAAAACCAAAATTCAAGACGCGCGTTCCTTCAGAAAAGCCTGCTTGCGGGAATCGGTATTTCTCTTTTAGGCAAGAATGTGCTGAATGCAGAAGAGCAAAA
>JALYQL010000205.1 GCA_030855855.1 Bacteroidota bacterium
CCTTGGCTTTGATCTCAGCACATTTATTGTTGAAATAACATGCCGTTAATCTGCACACCCACACATCTGCACATCTGCACATCTCACATTAGCACATTATCTTTTCCCCAATTCCACGACTTCCATATCACGAATATCTTTTCCGTCGATCGTGAATCTCAGCATGGTGCACTTCTGATGAAAACCTGAAATTCCAGCGGCTCCCGGGTTCAGGTGTAAACAATTGTATTGCTTTTCGAATTTTACCAGCAACATGTGCGAGTGGCCGCAGATGAATATTTTTGGCGGATTTATTTTCATGACCTCTTTTACCGCAGCCACATATTTTTCAGGCCGTCCTGCTATGTGTGTCATCATCACATCTACTTCTTCGCAATTAAAACGTAAAGTTTCCGGATAACGGATGCGGATATCCTGCCCATCAATATTTCCGTAAACTGCTTTGAAAGGTTTCATCTTTTCGAGCGATTCGGCCACTTTTACATTTCCGATATCGCCTGCATGCCATATTTCATCACATGCCGCGCAATATTCCAAAATGCGATCGTCGATGTAGGAATGTGTGTCGGATAACAAAGCAATTCTTCGCATACTATTGTAACAGCACCAGGTTATCGGTGCACCAATACAAAGTTCCGTCTTTTTCGTAACGATAGCTCATTTCCCACCTGAAACTTTGTGTCTGCTCATAATTATCCTTGCCGGTGCCGCTCCAGCCTTTGTCAATATCCACGGTTGAAAAAACCTCCACGCTGTCTTTGTTGTAGATCGACAAGTGATATTCTACCGGCAACTTATCAGTGAAGTCAGGCGAAAAATGGTCGTTCCAGACTTCGCAGGTGGGGCAAAAGGTTTTTGGAACCTTTACAGAAGGGTCGCAGGGAATAGTATCTGATGCAAAAGTGATTTGCTTCGCGCTTAATGAGCTTGTCAAAAAGAACAAAGCAAGAAGTATTCGAAACATGGGCTTTTCGGATTATCACATTATCTTAAGCAATTATCATTCCTTAATATCGGCAACAGGATGCTTTAATGTTAATTTGCTGAAAACATGTTCCAGGCTTTACTTAAATAAAAATATAGTGCTTCTCGAAGTATGCTTTTCATTATTGGTATCAAACCAGATCAATTCCAGCAGGTAAAAACCTTCCTGTACATAATTTTTTTCAGCAGGACCTCTGCCATCCCATCCTATGTTGGGTTCAAAAGATGAAAACACCTTGCCGCCCCAATAATCATAAATGCGCATTTCAAATTTATTCTCAGGAATGTAAATGCCTTCCACAAAAAACACATCATTTATTCCGTCGCCATTGGGGGAAAATGCATTTGGAATGAAAATAATTGTTTTTGCGGCAATACAAACCTGTTGTATGGAAGAATCTGAAACCCCGGAATTATCCTGCACTACAAGCTTTACTTCGTAACAACCGCTGTCAGGAAAACAATACCAGAAATTTTGCAACGTAAAATATTGCTGGATCATATCTCCATTTACAGACCATGTTGATGTGACGATATTTCCTGTTGATGTATTGCTAAAATCAATGCATGGTTCATTCGGCTCGTTGGAATAAGTAAATGAGGCGACAGGGTTCTGGCCACAGAGTTTTGCTGAGAAAAACATTAAAACAAAAATTATTCTTTTTATCACGAAGCTTATTTTAAAAGTAAACGGTCACCAACACCTATTGCCGATGACCGTTCCTTGTACAAAGAATAGTTACCGGATCAACGAAACGTGGCCGATCAGGTTGTGTTTATTGCCAAGCTGATCAACCGCTTTGATCTTCCATACATATACATCCTGCTGGCACAAACTCGTATGTCCCTGTACAGTTCCATCCCATCCGCTTGCAAGATCTTCTGTATAATAGATCATATTTCCCCAGCGGTCAAATATCCACATTTCGAATTTGTCAGGATCAATTCCAACACCAACAGGGAAGAATATGTCATTTGAACCATCCGAATTCGGAGTGAAAGCGTTCGGCACAAATAACGTCACATCCGGATCGATGCACACCTGGTGAACTGTGGTGTCAATACATCCGTTGATTGTTGCAACTGTAAGCACCACATCAAAACATCCCGGTGCCGGATATGTAAAGGAAGGATTCTGCAGCGTGGAAGAAGATGGCGGAAGGGAAATGTCGCCGAAGCTCCAGAACCATGAGGATGCACCAGTCGATTGATCGGTAAAAGTGATCGTCGGGTTCAACTCAGTTGTTGGCTGCGGACCGGCAGTAAATTCCGCCACAGGATTCGGGAATACCTGGATGTAGTTCGGCATCACGATCGTATTCGTACAACCTGATGCAGTTGTGACCGTTAATGTGACTGAATATGTTCCGGCCGTTAAATAGCAATGTGAAGGATCCTGCTGTGTTGAAAGAAGCGAGCCATCCCCAAAATCCCACGACCATTGTACAATGTTACCTGAACCAACAGTCGAGTTATCGGTGAAATTCACACAGCGCGGAGCGCATCCCTGGAGTGAATCTCCCGAAAGCACCGCAACGGGATTTGGATTAACTGTTACCGTAACGCTCACACTATCCGTGCAGAAGTTTGCATCGGTGATGTAAACGGTATAGGGTGTTGTTGTTGCCGGAGAAAGTGTTTGTGAAGCGCCCGGTATTCCGTTGGGCATCCACAAGTAAGAATAACCCGCTGTTCCGCCTGCGCCTGTTGCAGTGAGCGTTGATGTTTGTCCCGCGCAGATTGCTCCAGGAGTTGCGGTTGCGGTAACGGTAAGATCCGTCGGTTCGCTGATAGTGATGTTAACGGTGGAAGTACATCCTGCAGAATCCGTCACCGTTACATTGCAGATTCCTGCCACCAGCGTGTTTGCGGAATTTGTTGTGCTTGGCGAGCAGGACCATACATATGTTATTGTTCCTGTTCCACCGGATACATTTACCGAAGCAGCTCCGTTATTGCCACCAAAACAAGAAACAGGTGTGATGGTTCCTGCAGTAGCAACAACTCCCGGAATATTATTGATCGTTACAAATGCACTGTCATTACATCCGTTGTCATCTGTCACAACCACATAATAAGCACCGGAAGCGACGTTTGAAAGGTTCGGGCCGGGTGAAGGAGGAGCATACCATACAGGTGTAAGCACTCCTGTTCCGCCGGAGAATGTGCAGGAAGCAGATCCGTCGGCAAAACTGCAATGCGCGTCAATGGTAGATGTTGTAATGGAAATGTCTGCTGGTTCTGTAACAGTCGCACTTGATGTTGCTGTGCAGCCGTTCATATCCGTTACAGTAACGTTGTAAGTTCCCGCGCAGATATTATTACAGCTCGCTCCGGTGCATCCTGTGCTCCATGCAAATGAATAGTTTGGCGTTCCTCCGGTCGGAATAGCAACGATCTGTCCGTCACAGACCCCAAAACACGAAACATTAAACCCGGCAGATGCAACAGTGAGCAATGTCGGTTCTGTGATCACAAAACTCTGTGCAATCGTGCAGCCGTTCGCATCGGTAATAATACAATTGTAAGCGCCGGCGCATAAATTAGATGCGGTAGGGCCTGTTCCGCCAGAAGGAGACCATGCATAAGTATATCCGGGAGTTCCGCCGGATACAAAAACAGTTGCGCTTCCGTTACAAACTGCATTGCATAAAAGATCAACCTGCGATGATGTAATTGCGAGTGCCGGTGGTTCGGTAATGGTAACTGTCGCGCTTGCTATACAGTTATTTGCGTCGGTTACAATACAGGTAAAAACTCCCGGGCAAAGACCAGTGCCTGTTGGTCCTGTTCCTCCTGATGGCGACCACGCATAAGTATAAGGTGGTGTTCCGCCGGTCGCGCTTACAGTTGCTGTTCCGTCACATGCGCCGTTACAGGTTACATTGGTCGATCCGGTAACGGTAAGTGTCGGTGAACCTGTGTTTGGGACAGTTACTGTAACGGTAAGCACACATCCGTTCAGATCTGTGATGTCGCAGGTATATATGCCTGCTAATAAATTTACAGCAGTCTGTGTGGTTTGGCCGCCCGGCGACCAGAAATAGGAATACGTTGGTGTGCCGCCCGAAGGATTTGCCGTAGCAGAACCATTTGCATTACCACAAGTGGAATTCACAAACGAAGTTGTGGCGGTAACAGCAGTCGGCTGCGTGATGGTGACTGTCACCATAGCTGTGCAGAGATTTGCATCTGTTACTACAAGTGTATAATTGCCGGCGCACAATGCCGGTGCTGTAGGACTTGTTCCGCCTGCGGGTGACCAGGAGTACTGGTAAGGAGGTGTTCCTCCACCAACTATTGCTGTTGCCGATCCGTCACATGCTCCGTTACAGCTTACGTTTATTTGTGTGAATGAAATCGTGAGCGCCGGTGGTTGTGTAATTGTAAATGACATCGTGATGTTACAACCCACAGGTGAACTGATCAGGCAAGTGTAATTTCCTGCACACAAGCCGCTTGCAGTCGCGCCTGTTCCACCGCTCGGCGACCACGCATAAGTGTAGGTTCCTGTTCCGCCCGAAGCCACAACTGTCGCGCTTCCTGTGCATGCACTATTACATGCTACGTTCACCTGCGATTGTGTAGCAGTGATTGCAGGTGGTTGTGTGATGGTAAATGTTAGGGTTATCGAGCAGCCCACCGGTGAGCTGATCAGGCAAGTGTAAACGCCGGCGCAAAGTCCGGTTGCTGTAGGGCCTGTTCCACCCGAAGGCGACCATGCATAAGTATAAGTTCCGTTTCCGCCCGATGCAACAACAGTCGCGCTTCCGTTGCATGCACCATTACATGTTACGTTTGCCTGCGATTGTGTTGCGGTAATTGCTGGTGGTTGTGTAATAGTAAATGATGCTGTATATGTACATCCTGCCGGCGAGCTGATCAGGCAGGTATATGCTCCTGCACAAAGTCCTGTTGCCGTTGGGCCTGTTCCACCTGCAGGCGCCCAGGCATACGTGTAAGTCCCGTTTCCGCCTGAAGCCACAACTGTCGCGCTTCCTGTGCATGCACCATTACACGTCACATTCACCTGCGATAATGTCGCAGAGATCACTGGTGGTTGTGTAATAGTAACAGTTTGCGTTCCCGAACATCCTGTTGCATCCGTTGCTGTGCAGGTATAGACGCCTGCACATAAACCTGTCGCGGTATTCGTTGCTCCTGCAGTAGTATTCGCTGCTGCAGGTGACCAAACAAATGAGTAAGGTGCCGTGCCACCGCTCGCCGTGACGACCGCACTTCCATTACACGAACCATTACACGTGACATTCGACTGCGATGTATTAGTAAGTGTGATCGATCCGCCTGATGTGGGAACGGTTACGGTTGCGGTAGTTGTTCCGCAGGTTGAGTTTATCGTAACGGTATATGTTCCCGCGCATAATCCTGTGGCAGTAGGAGTGGTTTGAACCGGAACTGTATTCCAGCTATACGTATAGCTTCCTGCCGGCGTGACATTGACTGTCGCGCTTCCATTGCAGGAAGAGCAGGAGGCCGGCGTGGAGGAAGTGGTTACCGTAAGTGATGTGGTTGGCGTACAGGCCACGCATGTTGTTCTGTAGTACAACCCCGTGACGCATAGATTGTAACAATCACCACCGGTGCTGATGGAATAGGCCGAGGAAGTTTGCCCTACGGCCACTGTTGTTGCGACTTGTTTGTAATCCCACCAGTTCCAGGAGAGAGGTGCGGCTGTTCCGTTGGCTGACCATGAATTCGGGTTCATCTGAATATCACCGATGCAGAAAAATGCCTGTGCAGCTGAGGTTGGTCCGCATACTGCCGGATAGGGCATATTGTAAGTTGTATTTCCGCCATTGATAACAATTGCACCATCAGCAATAATGATCGTGCCACGGTACGTTTGTGTCGGATCACTCCAGACAACCATTAAAGTTGCGCCATCCATATCATTTCCCGAAGTCGGAGGATTGGTAAGAATGCCGCTGATATTGTAAGTTCCGTTTCCTCCTACTGTCGGAGTGACATCAGCGCGGTAAGTATATGAACCTGCATACGACCAGCATTTATCAGGACCCTGCCCGACAATGGCCATAGGATAATTGGCAGAACCGAAAGGACCATTGACAGTTGCAGTCTGCGCGGCACCATCTCCGGAACCTTCTGCCCATAAATAAGCTTTTTCAATGATCGCACAGGTTGGAATACCTGAGATTACAAATGGGGCAGGCTGTGCAACTCCGATCGGGGTGAATCGCTGGCCGAGGCGCTGTGATGCGGTAGAAAAATTCAGACCGCATGATGTTTGATTGTAAATAACTCCCAGCGTTCCGTTACCATTCTGAGGTGTTGGATTCGGTCCGTGAAGTGTGCTGGAATTTGCAGCATTACTTCCCACATATCCGCATGCGCCGGGAACTCCAGGACATTCAATACTTGAACGCGTTGTGGGTTGTTGTGCTGATAAAAAAAATGGAAAGACGAACAGCGCAAACAATATGAAAGGACGTAGCGTTGGCCTCATATTAGTAGGATTAATAAATGGAGTGCGATGAGAGTTAGTGTGTTGCTAACGCAATTTATGATAACTAACCTTGATTTCCAAATTAATTAATGGGAGATAAGGCCAGCGACTAAAAGAGTCAAAGCCTTCCAAAGCATAAACACAGATTTAAAATCTACGTGTATGCTTTGGAAGGCTTTGACTCTTTCTATTAAGGTTCTGAAATATTAGTGGATCATTGACACATGTCCAATGTAGGAATGCATTCCGCCGTTGAGATCTCCGACCCTGACTTTCCAGACATACACATCCTGCTGACTGAGATCGGTATGGCCCTGCACTGATCCATCCCAACCCTGGGCAAGATCTGTCGTATGGAAAACCAGATTACCCCAACGATCAAAGATCCACATTTCAAATTTCGCCGGATCAAGTCCGAGTCCTTTCGGGAAGAAATAATCATTCACGCCATCACCGTCGGGAGTAAACGCGTTCGGCATGTAGATAGAAACATCAGGATCGATGCAGATGTTTACCATAGTGGAATCGAGGCAGCCGTTAGATGAAGTTGCAGTGAGCACTACATCAAAGCAGCCCGCGCTTCCATAGGTGAATGATGGATGCTGAAGAGTGGAGCTTCCGTTTGTTGAATCAGCGAAATCCCAGTTCCATGACGATGTATTAGTCGACATATCTGTGAAATAAATTGTTGGATTTAATTCCGTTGTCGGTTGTGGATTTGCAGTGAAGGCCGCTACAGGTGTCGGATAAACGTTGATATAATTCGACATCGTGATCGTGCTGCTACAGCCTGATGCGGTCGTTACTGTAAGCACCACCGTATAAAATCCGGAATATAAATAGCAATGAGAAGGATCCTGTAATGTCGATTGATTGCCATCGCCAAAATCCCAGGCCCATTGCACAATGTTTCCTGGTGAGATTGTAGAAAGGTCACTGAAATCCACGCACAACGGCGAGCATCCGGCAAGTATATTGCCAGAAAGCCCAGCTACCGGATTCGGATTGACCGTGTAATTCAACACCGTGCTGTCGGTGCAACCATTTCCATCTACAATTGTAATTGTGCATGGTCCCGAACCTGTCGGTGCAAAATTTTGTGTCTGGCCCGTTAGATTCAATGGTGTCCATACATACGTATAGCCCGGGGTTCCGCCGCTTCCTGTGGCAGTCATTTGTATGGATTGCCCCGCACAAACTACTGCCGGAACCGCTGTTGCATTCACTGCAAGCTGTGTCGGTTGTGTGATTGTGAAATTCACCGTAGAAGTACATCCTGCCGAATCCGTCACCACAACACTGCATGGCCCTGTTGTTAATCCAGTAGCAGTATTCGTAGTGCTTGCCGAGCAATTCCATGCATACGTGTAGGTTCCTGTTCCGCCAGTTGCATTGACAGTTGCAGATCCATCATTTCCACCAAAGCAGGAAACAGGTGTGATCGTTCCGGCTGATGCAGATACACCCGCAAGATTGTTAATAGTGACAAATACACTATCATCACATCCGTTCGCGTCGGTTATAACTACAAAATAATTTCCTGCAGGAATTCCATTCATGTTCGGCCCGGAAGTGGATGGATTGTACCACACTGGCATGAGCGTTCCTGTTCCTCCGGAAAATACTGCAGAAGCTGATCCGTCGGAAAGATTGCAATGCGCGTCAATTGTTGAAGTAGTGATTGAAATTACGGTTGGCTCTGTTACCGTTGTGCTTGAAGTCGCAGTACAGCCATTCGCATCGGTCACAGTAACGGTATATGATCCGGCGCATACGTTCGGACAGCTTGGACTGGTGCAGCCGGAGCTCCATGAAAAGGAATAATTCGGTGTGCCACCTGCAGGAATTGCAACAGTTTGTCCATCGCAGATTCCAAAACAAGTGACATTAAATCCGGCGGATGAAGCTGTAAGCGGCGTTGGTTCAGTTATAGTGAAGGATTGCGTTATTGTGCAACCATTCATATCCGAAACATCACAAGTGTAATTTCCGGCACAAAGATTAATTGCGGTAGCTGTATTTCCACCGGCAGGCAACCAGGCGTAGGTATAACCCGGCGATCCGCCACCCGCCGTTACTGTTGCGCTTCCGTCGCACACACCGTTACAGCTCACATCCGTTTGCGTTGCTGAAACGGTAAGAGCTGGAGGCTCCGTAATTGTGAGCGAATAGGAGGAAGGACAATTATTAGCATCCGTCACATTACACGTATAAGTTCCGGGGCACAATCCTGATGCTGTAGTTGAATTACCACCTGATGGTGACCAGGACGTTGTGAAAGGTCCTGTGCCGCCTGAAATTGTAACGCTGATAAATCCATCACATGCACCGTTACATCCGACATCACCGTAAATAAAAAGTGAAGTCGTTGGGCCTGCCAATCCTCCAACAGTTACGCTTGTAATGAAGGTGCATCCATTGGCGTCGGTAATCGTGCAGTTATATGTGCCGGCGATAAGTCCGGTGGCCGTTTGTGTGTTTTGCACTGGTGTTGTAGCCCACGCGTAGGAGTACGCTCCGGTTCCGCCTGAAGGATTTACTGTTGCAGATCCATTCGGGTTTCCGCATGCGGAAGGTGTCATCGACGAAGTTGCGGAAATTGCTGTAGGTTGTGTGATAGTTACTGTTTGTGTTCCGGTACAACCCGCTGCATCCGTTGTGGTCACGACATATGTGCCGGCACACAAGCCTGTGGCTGTATTGGAATTTCCGGTAGTTGTGCTCGGTGCGGCCGGCGACCATGCGAAAGTATAAGGCGCTGTTCCTCCGCTTGCGTTAACAGTTGCGGTTCCGTTACACTGGCTATTGCATAATGCATTCGTAGAGGATGCATTGGCAACAGTAATGCTTCCACCTAAAGTTGGGACCGTTACCACGGCAGTTGCTGTTCCGCAAGCTGTAACTGTTACAGTATACGTTCCGGGACAAAGGCCGGTAGCAGTTGAACCAGTGCCACCTGAAGGCGCCCATGAATAGGTATATGCACCTGCCGGATTCACACTGACACTGGCGGTGCCGTTACATTGTGAACATGTTGCTGCCGTGGAGCTTACTGCCAGTGCATTTGGTGAGCACACGAAACTGTTTGTACGATAATATAATCCGGCGACGCACAAATTAAAACAATCTCCTGTTGCCGATGTTATCGAATAAACACTTGACGTCTGTCCTACGTTTACGGTTGTATTTGCCTGTATAAAATTCCACCAGTTCCATGTATAAGTAGCCGGCGTACTATTTAAAACAACAGTTGAACCTGTCAATTGTAAGTCGCCAACTCCGACAAAAGCGATCGCGTTCGTTGTTGGACCGCAGACAGGAGGATAAGTCATGACGTGTGTGGTGGTTGCATTGTACGCAGCAATTACGCGGCATCCGTCATCGATCTGAATGGTTCCATTATAAGTCTGCGTAGGATCAGTCCAGACTACAAACAGCGTTGCACCATCCATGTCATTCCCCGCAGTTGGTGGATTGGTTAATATTCCACTGACGTTGTAAGTTCCATTTCCGTTCACAGATGCTGTAACGTCGGCACGATAGGTATAGCTTCCTGCATAGTTCCAGCATTTGTCAGGTCCTGAGCCCACAATTGCCATCGGATAATTTGTTATTCCAAGAGGGCCGTTTACAGTTGCTGTTTGCGCAGCTCCATTCCCCGAACCTTCTGCCCATAAATATGCTTTTTGAATTACAGCGCCTACGGGAATCCCGGTGATCGTAAACGGAGCTGGCTGTAATATACCCTGCGGACTAAACCGCCGGCCAAGACGCTGAGATGCCTGGCTGAAATTTAATCCACACGCAGTGAGCGAATAAATATTTCCAAGTGTTCCGTTCCCGTTCTGAGGAGTGTTTGGTGTAGATGTTGAAAGAGTGGAAAGTGTTGAAGGAGATGTAGGCTGTGGAGCCGGGCTATGTAATCCGCTTCCGCATGCACCGGGAACACCGGGACATCCGTTGGTGGTTGTCATTACCTGCTGTGCGAAGCTGAATAATGGCAGGAAAAATAGTGCTGACAAAACGAAAGGGCGTAACTGTTGCCTCATGCGTGTGCGGTTTTAATTGAAATTTTAAAAAATGAATTGTATACAGTGGTATTTGCTCTGCGTAAATTACTTCAATCCGGCGGTAAATCCAAATAAATACCACACCATTTATCCAATGGCAGATTTATGCGGGAAAAAAGTTAAAATTCAGCTGTTTATGAAAATCCGGAATTTACCGGATCAGGTTGACATGCCCGATAATTTTATGTTTCCGGGCGCTAAATTCCTCGGTGTAGGTAACCACATACACGTAGGTATCCTCTTGTGCGATGTTCTTTCCCCCATTCGCTCTTCCATCCCAGCCAACAGCCTGGTCCCTCGATTCGAAGATCAGATTTCCCCAACGGTCAAAGACCATCATGTGAAAATCATTTATGTATTCGCCATACGCAAAAAAGAAATCGTTCGATCCGTTTCCATTTGGTGTAAATGTATTCGGAATATAAATGATTGTGTTCGGAATAATGTACACATCGTACACGATTGTATCTGAGCAGCCACCATTATTGACCACGATCTGCGTTATCTGGTAAGTGCCGATATCTTCGTATAGATTTGAGACATCCCCGCAACCTGGCACGACAAGCTGGTTGCCATCACCAAAATCCCAATAACAGGTATCTCCGCCAATGCTAAGGTCATCGATCACAACATTCGATTCTTCCACCGTGGTAGGATTATTCGAAATGATATTGAATGCGGCAACTGGTGTCGGAAATACAGTGATGTAATTGTTCACTGTCAGCGAATCTTTACATCCGTTTACATCGGTGACATGAACTGTTACATTGTATTGGCCTGAGTTGAGGTAGCAATGCTGAGGAGGTGTAGCACCGGTGGCTGTTGTGTTGTCTCCGAAATTCCAGGTGCAGGAAACGAGCGCAGGGTTGGAGGAAGCAGTAAAATCTACGCAAAGCGGAATACAACCACTTAATGTATCACCTGAAAAAGTGATGACAGGTAAAGCATTCACGTTGACAGTAAATGTGGCGGTATCAGGTGTCGTATTGCAGGCATCAGAAACTACAACAGAGTATGTTGTAGTAGTTGCGGGACTTACCACGATTGAATCGTTCTGGCTGACAGGAGAGATCCAGCTGTAAGAATAGGGTGGTGCACCGCCGGTGGCAGTAGCAATGAGCTGGGCAAACTCGCCTGTACAGATTGGAGTCGCGCCGGAAACAGCTGCAACTATCGGCACGTTTGGCGGTTCGGTAATTGTAAATGTATGCGAATACGTACAACCAAAAAGATCCGTCACATCAACTGTGTAATTTCCGGCCCCGAGATTGACTGCCGTATTGCTGGTGCTCACATTTGGCATCCAGACATACGTGTACGGCGGAGAGCCATTGGTTGGAGTGAACGTAGCTGTCCCAGCAGTGTCACCGAAACAAATATTATTCGTGCTCGCAGTAGTGGCAGATAGCGACCCCGTTCCAAGTACCGTGACGGAATCTACGTGTGGGCAACCTAAGCTGTCGTTAATAATTACAGTATAAACGCCGGGTGGCAGATTTGTAGCAGTCTGGGTGTTTTGAGGGGGGGCCGTATTCCATAAATAAGTGAAAGGCCCGATCCCGGTGCTTAATGTCGCCGTAGCTGTCCCTGTATTTCCGGTACAGGTACTTGGCGATGAAGACATTCCTATGGTATCATTCGTAACAGGAATACAGCTCGTACACGTGGTTTGAAAATACACACCCATCATTTGGAAATTATAACAATCGCCTGTCGAAAGAACGGAGAATGGAGCCGTGGTTTGGCCGACAGTAATTGTAGTGGGTTGATCGATAAAGTTCCACCAATCTTCGGCGGGATAGGAGAATACCGGTCCGTTATTAAACTGGAATTGCGTTCCGACATTCTGCAGGTCACCAATAATTGCAAAAGCCCTTGAGTTTGTACCATTCATGCAGGCATTGAAATTATTGATCGTCTGAGTTATATTATTTCCGATACCAACTGCACATCCGTCCCAGATGGTAATTGTTGCTTCATACGTAGCCTGAGGATCAGCATAAATGATCATGAGCGTAGCGCCGTCAAGATCATTTCCGGAAGTGGGCGGATTTGTCGGAAAACCTGACATCACATAATTCCCGTTGCCTGTAATAGCAGAAGTCACATCGGCCCGGTAGGAATAAGTACCGGAATATCCCCAGCATTTATCTATATCCTGCCCGATAATGGTCATTGGAAAAGTAGCGGTGACAGAAGAAGGATTGGTAATGGAAACCGATACTGCAACACCATTTCCTGACCCGCCCGCAAAAACGAATGCTTTCAGGATAACAGGTTGTATAGACGGATTACAGGCAGGAGGAATACTAACGTTAAAGTTTGCCGGTTGTGGCGACCCCACAGGCGAAAACCGTTGTCCTAATTTCTGCGATACCGTAACATAATTTAATCCGCAGGTAGTCGATTGATAGATTGGCCCTAATGTTCCATTTCCATCCTGGGGCGTAGGTAGGGGATCAGCAATGCTTTGAAGAGATGAACTGGATTGTAAATATGGATTTTGACCACTAACCAACGTAGATCCTCCTTGTGCGGATACACGAACAGAAACCAGGAAAAAAATCCCGATGATGAGTAATCTTGTTTTCATGTGGTAATTTGCCTGATTCAAAGATATAAAAAATCTGTTTCCGGCGACATGGGGCAATAATCTTATCAGCAGTGAGGTACTGTTTATCTCTCAGGAAACCAGCTCCAGCGATAGTTTGCGGGTTTTCAGGAGATTTGCAGAAAGTTTTGAACTGTCGGTGGGGATGGCGCTGTAGCGCTGGGTCGACAGCTCTTCAAGCAGATTAATTGTCTCTGTGATTATTTCCTGCGGGATATTTTTAATGCCGAGCCGGTAGCGCAATTGATGAATAGAGGCCTCTTCCCGGCTTAATTCGGTTTTAAAAAGGGCCGCGCTGAGCAGTGTTTCATACAATTGAGCAATTCCTGATTGAGTTCTGCCGTTCACAATAAAACGTTCTGCCACCTGCATCATAGAATAAATATCCGGTTTGCTTTTAACGGGAAATGTGTCAGGCTCTTCTGCATTCTCCGGTTTTTCTTCTTCGATAATTGCTGCTTTATTTTTTCGTTGTGAGCGGTAATAGAGTAGTACAATCAATAAAACAGCAGGAATAAGAATCCACAGAATTCTTTCTATGATCTTACCGTATGATGATCCACTGAGAAATGATTCCGGAAGATTATTTTCTGAAACATCCTGCCCGCCATCTCCCGGCGCGACATTCAATTTAAATTCCGGTGTTTTAATGGTGATGTATTCTTTCTTCGTTTCATCGAAATAAAAAAACGAAACTTCCGGAAACGTATAAACGCCTTCTTTTTTAGGTATGAGCGTTATCGTAAATGTTTTATTGCCTTCGAGCCCATCTTCCGTGATCAAGGTGCTGTCTGTTGAAGAGGGTGGGTAACTTTCAATATCAGCGGGAAACTTCAAAGCCGGTAGTTGCACAAAGCTGATATTCCCTTTGCCGCTGATTGTGACGGTAAGGGTAACAGCTTCATTCACTTTTACGTTTTCTCTGTCGATTGAAGCGCTGAGCGAAAATTTACCGACATCGCCTGAAAAGCCGGCAGGTTTATTTGCATCCGGCAACGGAAGAACTTCGATCTGAAATTCCGGTGAAACTAATTGTACCGGCATTTGAATTCCCATCACATCATCTACCATCGGATCGCCTGTCGGGAAAGGATTTTGTTTTATGAAGCAGGCATATTCATAAGAAGGGATAGTGAGCTTACCAACCGTGTTGGGGAATACAAAATCTTTATAAAAAGTTGTTACTCTGTACCTGAATCCATTAATAAGCATCCCTGTATCCTGGTACAACTGTGCTGTCCCCTGGTGATACCAGAAACCGTTGAATGTTTTGGTAATCGGATGATCTTCTCCCGGCACCCAGTGAACGCGTGAATATATACGGATAGCAAGCGTGATCTGTTCTCCGACAACCGCTTTCTTTTTATCGGGTTCACAGCGCATGAAAATTTCATTCGACATGGAAGTTTGGCTTCCCGCTTTCACCACCAGTTTAACCTTGTTTGAAAAAATGCGATTGCCCCGTGTCTGAACCCATGCAGGTCCGATTGTAAAAGTTCCGACTTTGTACGGCGATAAAGTAAATGTCTGGGTAAATTTTATTTTATCGCCCGAGCCCGACATCGAGAAGTTATTGGTATGGCTTATCACCTGCAAACCATCAGCCTGTGGAAGCTCCGCAAAATAAGTAAAGTCTTTGCCCTCGGCTGTCAAACGCAGCACAACAGTTTCGCTGAACCCTATCGTGTCTTTGTCAAGTGTTATTGTAATGCTCTGGGCTGACAATAATAATCCCTGCAGCAAGAAAATCCCTGCTGCTAAAAAAGTTTTTTTTATGTTAACCGTTTTTCTCACCAGTCTTTTTCGTTGCTGGGGGTTAAGCTTTTATTCTTGCGTGTGTTCATACGGTCGCGCGTTTTTTTCTCCTGGTCTTTCAGCGCATCGAGCATCCGTTCCGCTTCATTTTTACTCATTGAAGGGCTTTCCTGCTGATCAGGCGGTGCTTTCTGATTTTTATCCGGAGGCTTAGGTTGGTTGCTGTTTTGTGCTTGTGTTTGTTTCTGATTTTGCTGCTGCTTTTGATTTTTCTGATTCTGACCTTGTTTGGGCGGAGGTTGTTGCGCTTTTAATTTGGATTGCGCGTAGGCAAGATTGTAACGTGTCTGCTCATCATTGGGATTTAATTTCAATGACTGCTTGTAAGCGTTGATGCTTTCCTGGTATTTTTTCTGCTGCAGCATCGCGTTGCCGAGATTGTGCCATGATTTCGAAAGCGAATCAGGGTTGTTGCCGCCTGTGGATGATGCATAGGCGCGTTCAGCATCTTCATATTTTTTCTGACGATAAAGTGCATTACCGAGGTTGTAGTTTGCGGTGGAATGCGAAGTGTCTTTTTCCGCGCCCTCCTTGTAAAATTTTTCGGCTGCCCCAAAATCTTTTTTCTTAAAGCTTTCATTTCCTTTGCGCGTGTTTTTCCAGCCATCGATCGGTTGTGGCGCAATGGGATCCTGTGCGTTCACATCATGCGCGAATGCAGCAAGGAAAAATAAAAGGAGAAATCTATAGCTCATGATCGTCGTGCATTAAATTCATTTCTGTTTCCTTCCGGTAATAAAGCTTCCACTAAAAACAACAGCAAGGATGCCAGCAGCAACCACGGAAAAAGTGGCGTGAAGCTGGTATATCTCCAGCTCTCTTTTGTTGTTTTGCTCAATCCCTGCAGCATGCTGTACACTTTATTTATTCCAACATCCGCGTTTGAAGCGCGTACATATATTCCTTTTCCTTCGGTAACAACATTTTTCAACGATGCTTCATCCAGTTTCGTAATAACTTCCTGCCCGTTCTCATCTTTTTTATTTCCTGCGCGTTTTCCTGTTCCGTCAAATTCAGGAATAGTAGCGCCTTGCGGGGAGCCTATGCCGATTGCGCAGACAATAATTCCTTTTTCCGCTGCACGGGTCGCCGCTTCTGCTGCATCGTCTTCGTGATTTTCACCGTCCGAGATGAGGATGATTGCCCTGCCGCGATCTTTGTCTTCTTTTCCGAATGAAACCAGCGCGACGTCAATTGCATTTCCAATTGCTGTGCCTTGTATCGAAATCATTTCCGGCGACACAGATTGCAATACCATCTCCGCAGCTGAATGATCATCGGTCAACGGCAGACAAGTGTAAGCCTGCCCTGCAAAAACCACCACGCCGATACGATCGCTGCCCATTGTTTCGATCATCTGCGCAAGAGCGAGCTTTGCTCTTGCAATCCGGCTTGGTTGAATGTCGGCTGCGCGCATACTGTTAGAAACATCCAGCACCACCATTATATCGATGCCGGTGGTCTGCACTTTTTCTTTTCCGCCTACGATCATCGGACCGCTTGCGGCGAAGATCAGGAGCATAATGGCAGCGAAAAATAAAATAAAATGCCAGCGGCGTAGGGAAGGATTATTCCCGATAAGTAATTTATCAGTGAACGCGCTTTCGGAAAACCGGCGGATACGTTCTTTACGTTTGCTGGCAGAGCGAATCCACAGCAGCGTGACCGGCAGTGCGAGCACGAGCAATAAAAGCATCCATGGATATTCGAAGCTCATGTCAGGCTGTCAAATGTGGTGTAACGTAAAATAAATTCAAGCACGACGAAAAACAAAGCGAGCAGGAGGAAGGGTAGAAATTCTTCCTGGCGTTGTTCGTCTCCTTTTTTATCGTAGTCGCTTTTTTCCAATTGATTGATCTCTGAATAAATGCGTTCAAGATTTTTGTCATCCGACGCGCGGAAGTATTTTCCACCTGTCGTATTAGCGATATTAATCAATGTTCCTTCGTCTATATCCACGTCCTGGTATTGCTGAACATAACTTCCGTCAGGATTCGTTAAGGTTGGTGTCAACACTTTTCCCTGCGTTGCTCCCATTCCGATGGTGTAAACGCGCACATTAAATGTTTTTGCAATTCTTCCTGCATCGAGCGGCTGGATTGTTCCTTTATTATTTTCTCCATCGGTGATCAGGACAACGATTTTGCTTTTCGCTTTGCTTTCTTTCAAACGGTCGACTCCTTTCGCAAGGCCCATTCCGATTGCAGTGCCCATGTCGAATTCTCCCTTGTTGCTTGCAATATTTGAGATGAGTATTTTCAACGCATTATGATCAGAAGTAAGCGGGCAAACTGTAAATGCTTCGCCACTGAAGATCACAACGCCGATCCTGTCATCCGGTCGTTCTTCCACAAATTTGCCCGCCTGCAATTTCGCTGCTTCCATTCGTGTTGGTCGGAAATCTGAAGCATCCATACTCGGAGAAACGTCGATCACGAGCATGATGTCAATTCCTTCGCCGTGTTTTTCTTTGAATGTTGTGCGCGACTGTGGCCTGGCAAGAGCTACGATCAATAAAACAATGGTGAAGAACCGGAAAAGATATAAAACCGTCCGCCATTTCACTATTGGCGGAGTGGTAGTTCCTTTTAAATACTGCAATGATGAAAGTGAAAGCGCGGGCCGGCCTCTTCCCCCGAGGTAATACATTAGGATAGCCAACGGTGGAACCGCAGACAGGAACCAAAGCACCCACTTCCACTCAAAAACGATATTCTGCCACCACGCGATCATTGTTGAGGAGGTATTGGTTCAGGATAAACGGCAGTTGCCTGTACAAAATTCATTGCCAGCTGCAGCACATTTTCATTTTCTTCATTCACCGGGTTTGCTTTTCCGAATTTGACGAGATCCGCCGTGCGTAAAACTCTTTCGAGCTGCATGATTGCGCTTGCATCCACACGTATGGTGTGAAGCGCACGGATAATTTCTCCCGTGGTCATTTCTTTTGCATGGATGAGGTAACGTTCAACGACCCAAGCGCGGAGAATTTCAGTAAGCGCAATATGATACTCTTTCAGCTCACCATGCATCCACGGTTTTTTTCTGCCGAGTACGGCGAGAAGCTCCAGCACTCTTTCATGTGGCAACAGCTGTTTTGAAAATGAAGCAACAACAGGAACATTTTTATTTTTTCGGGTAAGGAACCAGATCAGCGCAATGGTTCCGAGAATTGCAGCGCCGATAATCGCCCACCACCACCATGCGAGTGGCTTGCCGGGTTGAATGATTTCAGGTGCGGGAGGAACTTCATAGATTTCTTTAATGTCTTTGATCGGTTTTGTAGTATCAACGGCGACGGAAACCACGTAGAGGAACTGCGGCAATGTTTCAACCAGCTCGTTATCTACTATGAATTTCTGTGCAGGAATGATATACATTCCCGAATCGAATGCTGTAATGTAAATTGACCGGGATTGTTGGTACAAAACAGAAGCGCGGTTGGCAAGAATCGTATGAATGCTGTCGGTTTTTATGATTTCAATTCCGCGTGTGAGCGTATCCTTAAATTCGGGCCAGGTGACAATAGATTTATTTGTTCCTTCCTGGTAACGCACCGCCAGCTTTAATTCAACCTGCTCGCCAATTTTTATCTCGTCCTTCATCAGAATAGCTTCGGCATCCAGGCGCTGGGCGAGGAGGAAACCGCCTGTCAAAAGCAGCAGTATAAAAAGTAAAACGGTTTGCTTTTTCATCTTCAGCTGCGTTTCTCCCTTTTGCGGAACAACGCGGATAATGTTTTTATATACTGATCGCCTGTAGCGATGTGTGCGGAATCCACGCCGCTTTTTTTGAAAAGATCATCCATCCAAAGCCGGTGAATCCTTGCAGTCCGTGCATAACGCTCGCGCACGGATGCATCAGAAGTATTCACCCATTTTATTTCACCCGATTCCGGATCCATCAGCTGCACCAAACCAATATCAGGCAATTCCAGTTCACGGCGGTCATACACATGCAACGCCACCACGTCATGACGGCGGTTAGCGATCTTCAACGCGTCATCAAAAGCTCCGCTCATAAAATCGGAGATCACAAAAACGATGCAGCGGTTCTTGATCGCGTTTGTGCAATAATCAAGCGCGGCGGCAAGGTTTGTGCCCTGGCCTTTCGATTTAAATTCCAGCGATTCACGGATGATGCGCAGGATATGTGTCTTCCCTTTTTTCGGTGGAATAAATTTCTCTACGATATCACTGAAAAAGATAACACCCGCTTTATCATTATTCAGCATCGCGGAAAATGAAAGAACTGCCGAAAGTTCTGTGATTAATTCTCTTTTCAATTGCGCATGCGTGCCGAACGCACCGGAATAGCTCACATCGACAAGCAGCATCACTGTAAGCTCGCGCTCTTCCTGGAAAACTTTTACATAAGGATGATTAAAACGTGCAGTCACATTCCAGTCGATTGTGCGCACTTCATCACCCGGCTGATACTCGCGCACTTCAGAAAAAGTCATGCCACGCCCCTTAAACGCGCTGTGATATTCGCCCGAAAAAACCTGGTTGGTGAGACCACGTGTTTTCAATTCGATCTGACGGACTTTTTTAAGAATGTCGATTGTTTCCATGCATTGAATTGTCAATTATCAATAGTTTTAGTAAGTCATCCTGAGCAACAGCCGAAAGGATAATATACTAAGACTATGGTACCTGCACCACTGCTAAAACATCCCGGATAATATTTTCAGTGGTGATGTTTTCCGCTTCTGCTTCATAAGTAAGACCGATGCGGTGACGAAGCACATCATAAGCGACAGCGCGGATATCATCCGGAATAACAAATCCGCGATGCTGCAGGAATGCGTATGATTTAGCTGCCTGCGCGAGACTGATGGAAGCACGGGGAGATCCACCGAAAGAGATCATGGATTGTAATTTCTGCAGGCGGTATTCCTGCGGATAACGGGTTGCGAAAACGATATCGACAATATATTTTTCAATTTTCTCATCGAGATAAACATCTTGCACCACTTTACGTGCGCGCAGAATATCTTCGGGTGTGAGAATTGGTTTTGGCGCAATGCGTGTTGCCGAAAGCTGCTGGCGGATAATATGCTGCTCTTCTTCGCGTGTCGGATATTTGATTACCACTTTCAGCATAAAACGATCGACTTGCGCTTCTGGTAACGGATAAGTCCCTTCCTGCTCGATCGGGTTCATGGTCGCGAGCACGAGGAAAGGCTCCGGCAATTTAAATGTCTGGTCACCGATAGTAACTTGTCTTTCCTGCATGGCTTCAAGCAGTGCACTCTGCACTTTCGCAGGAGCACGGTTGATCTCATCGGCAAGCACGAAATTTGCAAAAACAGGTCCTTTGCGGACAGTAAACGAATCCTGCTTCTGATTGTAGATCATTGTTCCGACTAAATCGGCCGGAAGCAGATCGGGAGTGAATTGTATCCTGGAAAAATCGGCGTGAATGGTGGAGGCCAGCGATTTGACAGCAAGGGTTTTTGCCAGCCCGGGAACTCCTTCGAGAAGGATATGTCCATTGGAAAGCAACGCGATGAGCAGGCGCTCGATCATGGTTTTTTGTCCCACGATAACGTGGTCAAGCTCCGCATTGATCTTGTCAACGAAAGAGCTTTCCTGTTTAATACGTTCGTTCAGCGCTTGAATATCAGTTGTCGCAGTAGTCATAAAATTTTGGTGATTTCGGTGTGTTTCAAAGGTACGTCAGAGTGCTGTGAAGAAAGGAAGTGTCTTCTAAAAAATTGTTAACTGATTTAGAATGAAAAAATGAGTTAAATCATCTCTCTTTTCCTGTAAATTTGCGCGTGGAAATTCCTGAACCTTTATTGGAAGCTCAAACCGCCGAACCTAAACTGCTGACAAGGTATTTTCTCCGCCTTTCCTACAACGGAACCGAATTCTCCGGCTGGCAATTCCAGAAAAACGCCATCTCCATTCAGCAAACAATGAATGAGAAGATCAGCATGCTCCTACATGAGCATATTGAGCTCACGGGCTGCGGCAGAACTGATTCTGGCGTTCATGCCAGAAAATTCTACGCGCATTTCATGAGTGAAAAGGATGACCTGGAGAACAATGAAAAGGTGCTCTTCCGAATGAATAAGATACTTCCGCAGGGCATTGCCATTCAGCAGATCAAAAAAATGCCGGAGAAAGCGCATGCAAGATTTCACGCCTGGTCGCGCACGTATGAATACCATATTTGCAGGATAAAAGATCCGTTCGGGCCCTTTTTACATTGGTCGATGCATGACGAATTGAATGTCGAAGCCATGAACGAAGCTGCAAAAGTGCTGATGAAATACGATGATTTTGTCGCTTTCAGCAAAACTTCCGATGTGAAAACAACGATCTGTAAGCTTACAAAAGCAGAATGGCGGGTCAAACTCGGGGAAGAAGGAACAGCTGAAGAAGGAAAACCGATCGGCTATGTTTTTGAAATCACTGCAAACCGTTTTTTAAGAAACATGGTGCGCGCAATTGTAGGAACGCTGATTGATGTCGGAAGAGGAAAACAAAATCTCGACGATGTGCATCGCATTGTTCAATCAAAACAACGCTCGCAGGCAGGAACATCTGTTCCGGCAAACGGACTTTTTTTAACTGATGTAAAATATCCGGTGGAGTATAATCTTTAAAAATCATCATTGTCATAAAGGAAAGCAGCAGGAAAAAAGCGGCAGCGGCAGCAGGAAAAAAGGAAGGCAGTAAAATTGAAAATGGATATTGTCGGGTGTAGCACCCGACAGCACCTTAAATATAATCTTTGAAATCATCATTGTCATAAAGGAAAGCAGCAGGAAAAAAGCGGCAGCGGCAGGAAAATAATTAATAAAATCAGAACAAAAATAATTTACCAGTAACCAATCAATCACCAGATCACCAGATCACAAAATCATCAGATTTCATGAGTGCAGTAAGCGGAAAAACATTTGACTGGAGTTTGTTGAGACGTATTCTCGGATATACACGTCCTTATCGTGGTTTGTTCTCACTTGGAATTTCATTGACGATCACGCTTTCTTTTCTTTCTGTGGTGCGGCCGCTTTTGATCCGCGACACGATGAATAAGTACGTGTTGAAAGCAGAAACAGCAGCGCAAAAAGATTTCCTGCATGACCATCTTCTCACGTTCTGCCTCCTCATCCTCGGATTTCTCATTTTTGAATCGATCCTTCAATTCATAAACGGCTACAGCACCAGCCTGCTCGGTCAGCGCATTGTGCGGGATCTTCGCGTGCAGACGCACAAAAAAATAATTCATTTCAAGTCGCGCTACTTTGATCAGACACCGATCGGAATGCTCGTTACACGTGTTGTTTCCGATATCGAAGCGATCAATGATGTTTTTTCGCAGGGCTTTATTGTCATCGCCGGCGATATGCTTACGATCGTGGTTTATCTCGGTGCCATGTTGTGGGTCGACTGGAGAATCACACTTGTGGTGCTGACAACAGTGCCGGTCATGTTCCTCGCAACATGGTGGTTTAAAAATGCAGTGAAAGCTTCCTTTACGGATGTGCGTAACCAGGTTTCACGATTGAATACGTTTGTGCAGGAACATATTACGGGAATGAAGATTGTTCAGGTTTTTAACCGTGAAAAAGTGGAGATGGAACGTTTTCGCGATATCAACGGAAAACACCGTGATGCGAATGTGCGCTCTGTTTTATATTATTCGATCTTTTTTCCGGTGGTCGAGATCCTTGTTTCGATTTCGCTGGGGCTGCTCGTTTGGTATGCAGGCATTCGCATCTTTGATCATCATGCAAATCCCGGCGACGTTACTTTTTTCGTGCTGCTGATCAATAATTTTTTCCGCCCGATACGAATGCTCGCCGATCGTATAAACACGTTGCAGATGGGAATGGTTTCTTCCGAACGAGTTTTTAAAGTGCTGGATACCGATTCAGTCATCGAAGACAACGGCACCGCTGATCTCGCAAAAGTACGTGGCGATGTTTCTTTCCGCGATGTATGGTTTGCGTATAATGAGGAAAATTATGTGCTGAAAGGAATTTCTTTTGATGTGAAAGCCGGTGAAACGGTAGCAATCGTCGGCGCGACAGGTTCAGGAAAAAGCTCAATGATGAATCTGTTGACACGTTTCTACGAATACAACAAAGGAGAAATTCTGATCGACGGAAAAAACATTCGTGAGTATAAGCTGGAATCGTTGCGCAACAATATCGGTTTAGTATTGCAGGATGTATTTTTGTTTTCCGACACGATCTACAATAATATCACATTGCGCAATCCGGAAATTTCTCTTGCCGCAGTAGAAGCAGCGGCGAAAGCTGTCGGTGCCCATGATTTTATTTCCAGGCTGCCCGGCGGTTATGATTTTGATGTGCGTGAACGTGGCGGAATGCTTTCGGTTGGACAACGGCAGCTTATTGCATTCATCCGCGCGTATGTTTACAATCCGAAAATTCTTGTGCTCGACGAAGCAACTTCTTCCATAGACACAGAATCTGAAATCCTCATTCAGCGCGCAACAAAAACGCTGACTAAAGGAAGAACTTCCATTGTCATTGCACATCGTCTTGCAACCATTCAGAATGCCAGCAGAATTCTGGTTGTTGATCATGGTGAAATTATTGAATCCGGAACGCACCAGGAATTGATAAAAACCGAGGGACAATATAAACGTCTGTTTGAACTTCAGTTCAAGGAAGATCTTGTTCTGTAGGTTCGGTTTTTTTAACCGTGCCTTGGTGCCTTGGTGCCTTTGTGGCAAAAAAACACAGAAGCCACAAGTTCCTGAAAATGAAAAGAGAGCCTTTTTTTGGTAGTGTATCAATTTCATTTTCTTTGTGTCTTGGTGGCAAAAATACGTGTACGATGAAACTGATACACTACCCTTTGTTTCTAATTGAGACATCACTCGTTTTCTTTTTTAAATTCACCAATAAAAATTTTCATACATTTATTGCCATGGCACACGATCACGATGATAACCGTAACGATCCTGATCTTACGGATGTGATGGAGAAAGTGAACAAGCATGTAGATACCCGTATGGAATATCTG
>JALYQL010000215.1 GCA_030855855.1 Bacteroidota bacterium
ATCTTGCTCTTTAAGAATAGCAAGAATCTGTTCTTCTGTGAAATTTGATCTTTTCATTTGACGTTTTTTTTAAGGTTAAGATAGAAAATCTACTTTTAACCTGTTCGAAAAAGTCAGCCATGTACCCTTTGATTCAGGAAATATTAGTTTAAGATTTGACTGATTATCAAAAAGTTCTATGTAATCAAACGTGCAAGTTCACCCAATGTGGTAACAATCCGAAAAGCGGAGTATCCCGAATCATTGCATATGCTTTCAATGCAAGGCGTGATGCCTGATAAGAGTCTTTCTATTTCATTAGAATATGAAGATGCTAATGCACAGCTAACAGATTTGCTTTCAGGAATTGTTCCTTTACCAATGATCTCACCGGCTTTTAAAAGTGTGATCAAACAGCAGGCGGATCAAAATGTGATTTTTTTTCCAGCAAAGGTAAAAGGACCTACTATAGAAATACAGTACGATTACTTTTATGCCCACATTCTAAATCCGGTGCAAGCTTTTGATTGGGAAAAATCAAGTTACCAAGCCGCATCCAAAAATGCAGATAAAGTAACTCAGAATTGGAATGAAAAAGAGTATAATTCTCATAGTGATGAAGTCAAATGGATCCGCAAAAGAAAAAAAATTGTATTGGATGAGGATGTAATCGGTAACAGGCATCTTTTCAGAGTGACATTTATTGAAGATTTGTTATTTTGCAATGAACATTTAGCTCAGTCGATCTTGAAAAATGGGTTGACAGGCATCAGTCTTATTCCAGTAGAAGATTATACTGAATAAGACTTTCTGAAATGATGCACGAAACTCCTTCTAATGAAAATTCCTTTTGCAGAAATCGTGTAACGGCTGCACAGATTCTATCGATTGGAAGCAAGTATGAAAAATAGCATAGAAAGCAAAACCGTACATCTACGCAAGAATAATGCTCCTGATAATGCAGTCTATGCAACATTAACAAAAAAAATAGATTTTAATATTGCACAAGATTTTCTTGAATTTATAAAAATTCTGGCAAAGGTGCTTATTTTGAATTGCCCGCAGTTCATACGTCCAAAGTTTTTATTCCAAATGTAACAGTTGTAAATGCAACCCATATTTGGGGGATAAAATGCTCCTGGATTATCCCGGGCAATATCCAGATCAAATCCCCCATTCTGTAGCCCTATAAGTATATTCTATATCCTTAAATGATACATATAAATAATTTCTAATACCCACAATCCGGACTACCATTTTCTCTTTCCCGCCCTCTCAAAAAGTTGTCCTGTAAAACAACAATGTATAAATTTTATCATACTTTTTTTGAGCTATTTTAACAAAAACTTACATTTAAAATTTTGAATTTTTTAATTCATGCTATATATTAGCTGCGCATTGTCCTTACTTGTGACCCACACTTTATGGACAAGCATCTGTGAAGTTGGATTTATAACATGTTGAGATGCCGGAGTTTCGGAGGTCCCCCCTTTGAAAACACCATGCACAGTTCTGGCTTGCCCGGTTTTATGCAGATAAACCCGGTTTATGGGTATTAATCAGTCCACATCAATTTGAATAAAACGACCTACCAATAAATAAAAACCCCGCCGGCGCGCATCACTTCGCTTCTACACTAATTTTTAAACCCCTACATCCCTTCCTAAAACCCCTTCATTATGAAAGGAAACATTGTTATTTCTGATAATAAAAAAATTCACGCCATTTCAGTCAGCGATATTCTCCGGCTCGAATCGCAGGGCGGACTCACTATCATTCACTCTAAAAACAAACAGCAATACGTCAGCTCTAATCACCTCAAAATAATATTTGAAGATCTTGATGAGAAAATATTTTTCCGGGTCCATAAATCGCACGTGGTGAATCTGAACGAAGTTAAGACCTATGAAAAGGGCAAGGGCGGTATCCTCATCATGAGCGATGGAAGCATTGTAACAGTCGCCCGACGCAATAAATCAGAATTTTTGCGGCGATTCTGCTCCAAATAAATGCCCGTTCAATCAGGCTTTATGCCTTTAATTTAATTTTTAGTACCGTTCATTTTAATATCCATACCGTTCATTACGTCTTACTTTTTTTTATGCTTTTTTTTTAGTCAATTGCATTATAGTTTATAACCGTACGAGCGGAGTATCATTAACGTTTTATTCATATTGATGGGAAAAATTTACTAATTCTTATTGTTTTCATTATCACTTGATAGTACCCCTCGCTATGAGTATTTACCCAGTTTACCCGACCCTGATGGGCACGGGTCACGACACCGCCGCCACCGGTATCAACGAATTCCATAAAACAACTGCTGAACATATTCACCTTGCAGACGTGTCCCCCTTTTTTATTACTGATCCGGAAAGCCCGCTAAGCGCGCATTCTTTTGATTCAAGAGCTGAAAAAGTATGCCGTACGTTTTCTGCATTTGGTGGCTCATGGGATTATTCAGAAGTGGATTAGCCTGCAGATTTAAGACCCCGGTACCTTTTATAATATGTATGTATGGAAAGCCTTCTGACAATCGTCAATAACCTGAGTCCAGGTGAACTCAAGCTTGTGCAACATTTTTATAAGCTGAAGAATTTCGGCGAATGCAGGAAACGGGTGCAGCTGCTCGAGATTATTCTCAAACAAAAAATTTCTGATAATAATGAGGCGGCAAAACTGCTGGGATACACCGCCAATGCCAGCTCTTTCAAACACCTCAAAACAAGACTGAAATCAGACATTCTTTGTATGCTGCTCATGCAGGAATGCTCAACAAAATTCAACACACCTTACGCGCAGGCCATGTTTGATTGCAGAAGATTCCTCATGCAGGGCGAAATTCTGATGACCCGCGGTGTGTACGGCGAAGCACTTGATCTGCTTGGTAAAGCGTCTAAGATCGCGACACGGTTCGAGCTGTTTTCCGAAGGATTACAGATTGAAGATCTGCGCAGGAATCACATCGCATCACGTGGCAACATGAAAGATTTTGAAGAAGCCTGCAGCGCGATTGAAGAAAATTATGTGCGCCTCGGAAAAGTAATAACCGCAAAACGGTATCATTATGAAATTACAACGCCTTCTTTGCACCGGGTAAATTCTTTCGCAGAATATTTGCGAAACAATGCGCAAGCGGAACAAAAGCCCGCCGACTCTTCGCGGGTGATGTTGTACAATAATCTTTCTTCTATAAATTACCTTTCATCGATACACGATTTTGAAACAGCGCAGCATCATGCGGTTGACCTGCTGCACGCTGTGGAAAATGACCTTGTGGTAAAATCAAGATCGAACCAGGCCGGTGTGAATATGGAGCTGGCGAATATCTACCTGAACACCGGGAGCTATGAAAAGGCGATTATGCATGCAGGCAAAGCAGTTGAATTGTTTAAGCCCGGAATGATCAATCAATTGTATGCGCAGCTCGCTTTGTTCTTTTCTTTTTTCAGGAATAATGATCTCAAGAACGCGGATAAAACGTTAAACGCTGCCGATAATCATAGGTTAATCAGAACGCAGCAGGATGCGCTGATGATCTCCCGACTGCAATTGCTGCGTGCCGCGATGGCGTTCAAAAAGAATGATTACGATACCTGCGCATTCGCTCTCCGTGAAAATGCAGAATACATCCGCGATAAAGATGCATGGATGCCCGGCTATTTCATTCTCGATACGATGATGTTGCTTGAAAAGAGAGCGTATGAGCTTGCATCTTACCGGATCGAGGCATTCAGGAAAATGCTCGAACGCAACACCATTTATAAAGATGAAAACCGAATCATGGCGATCACTAAAGTGTTCAAGCTGATCATTCGTGTGGATGGCGATTTTAATAAAATTTCACCGGCGCAAAAAGATCTTTTATTGCTGAGCGAGGGAAAAGGAAATTTTTACTGGAATCCTGCCGGCTATGAAGTGATCAGGTTTGATGAATGGATTCTGAAAAAAATTGATAAACAGCACCACAAAAAAATCGCTTAAACCGCATTCATATGGCAGAAGAGCTTATTTACGGTATAGATGTTTCGCATCACAATGGTTCTGTCAACTGGTCAAAAGTCAGGCAGGCTGAACCAGCAATCTCTTTTGCTTACATTAAAGCAACGCAGGGAGTCGGCTACAAAGATCCTGCGACCGCTGCTAATGCCAATGGTGCAAAAGCTGCCGGAATTAAAATCGGTTATTATCATTTTGCTTCTTTGAATAACGCAGCTGATGTTGTAAAAGACGCTACAAACGAGGCCGAATGGTTTGATGCAACACTTGAAACAATGCCTCCTGCCGAGCTGATGCCCGTGCTCGACATTGAAACAAATGAAAAGCACCTCAACACACAGCAAGTGCAGCTCTGGATCAGCACATTTCTTGAACGCATGAAAGCTCTCGGCTACCCTGTAGTAGTACTCTACAGCTATAAGCCCTTCTTCGATGATAATCTTCCTGCCAACCATCCGTTCGGGGAAGTTCCATTATGGCTGGCGCAATACCGGAACGTTGCCGCGCCGGCGCTTCCGCATGGCTGGACAAAATACACGATCTGGCAGTACAGCGCAAAAGGAAAGGTGAACGGGATCAACGGAGATTGTGATATGAACAGGGCGGTGGTTGAATTTAGGGGATGAAAATTTCGGGGAAAGCGGGAACGTCAAATGGAGAAAGCGGCAGTAACAAAAGCGGCAGCGGCAGCGCAAAAGCGGCAGGAAAAAAGTAGCAGTGGCAGAAAAAAAGCATACGTACTCTGCGAACTATTACTCAGTGCCTTTTCCGCGGACTCAGTGCGCTCTGCGAGAATACAAGCAACGGCAGGTAATTATTTTTTCTTGGGGCCTTTGTGCCTTTGTGGCAATTATTTTTTGCCCGGCGATTTAATCTCAACCAATTCTCCATTGCCATCAAAACGTTCTTCATGGATCATTACGCCTTGTTCGTTGTAATATTTCCACCAACCGGTTTTGTAGAAGGTGAGCACTTCGGTTTTTAACGGAGCCATTATATAGGTTCCCGGATTATTTGGATCCTCCGTTTGATTTGTAGAATCCCACACCATGCTGTCTTTAACTATGGGCAAATGAACACCTTCTTCTTTTTTATTTCCGTTTTCCCAATAATAAGTCCATAAACCGGTTCTGACACTTGGATATGCAGAAAAGGGAGTTGGAGTAGGGACGGTTACAGGAATGTATGAAGTGTGTTTTAAAAGCCTTAGCAATGAATCGCGAATGGCAGGAGAATAATTACCATAATCAGAAAGTGTGTACAGATTATGATCCGCTATTCCGTTTTCAATAAGTTCGATCTGCATATGAATCGGAACGAATATCCGTTGATTATTACTCTTTGGTGAATGATAGCACGGATTCGGAATACTTTTGCCTTGAGCGATGAGTTTTCCATTCGAAAAAAAAGATTCAGTGCCATTTACAACCCCGTTTGAATAATAACAGGTATAATCAATGATATTTTCATAAAATATCGAATCATATCCTTCTTTTATTCCATTCTTATATTCAGTATGCCGGGAATAGAACAAATTTGTAGGCTCAATCCATCTTCCTTCTTTTTTACCGGATGAAAAATTTCCTTTACCATATTCATTGTTCCAAAATCCTTCTTCCTTATCATTAAGGTAATAGAAGCTGTCGGTTAATATTTTAATAATCGCGCCATCAGGATTTTCAGTATAAATGGTATCAGTCGAAATCCAGTAACCGTTTTTCCCAAGCTCATTCATCGGGCCTGACCAACAGGAATGCTCAGAAGAATAATATTTCCATATACCATAAGGAACTCCGTTTTTATAATATTCGATACCTTGTATTTTTTGATCACTGGATTTATAGTAAATCCATTCTCCATTTTTCAGTCCATGGATGTAAGAGCCTGTTGCCCACAACTTATTGTCATAGTACATTTTTACAGACCCTTCGGGAATGTCTTTCTCATAATTGATAATGTCATACCTCGGTGTATAAGGCAAAGGATAAATTTCCCACTTCCCGGTTTTTTTATTGTTGAGGTAAGTTCCTGTAAATGATGGAGTGTAATAAGTTGTATCCTTGTATTTCCACAAACCTTCTTTCTTTCCATTCACTATTTTCCCGTAACCAACAACGCTTCCACAACGAACAGTATCAACTTTTGCCTGCGCCGAAATCCCGATAGAAAAAAATAAAAATACTATCAGCAGCAAAATCCTCATAATGCAACAGCAGAAGACCATCGCTCTTTCAATTCCAGCGAAGGTCCTTTTTCAAACTCCATAAATAATCCGGAAGCTTTTACTTTTTCCACTTTATCATCGTCAATGTAAATCAGCATACAGAAATTATCCTTTGTGGAAACCGTGTAAAATGCACCACCGGCATTATGGTCCGACAATGCTTTATTTACGTTGTCAATTATTCCGGGAAATAAAAAACCACCACGTTGTTGCGCTTCGAATTGATAAACATCTTTGTCGAAAGTGAACTGAACCTTGCGTGTGTATTTCGTTTCTTCATCATCCGTGATTGCAGTCGGATTAAATTTTCCGCGCGATACTTTTGCCAGCGACACCAGAATTTCTTCATACGGATTGTATGAATTACCGGTATCAAGAATAGTGCTTGAAAAAAGCGTGTCGAAGAACTCGTATAACTCCCTTTGATCGTAAAGTGCAGATTGCATGACATCTTTTTTTGCTTTCTCGTACCATTTCGTTCCAATCACATCCACCAATCCTGACGCTTCAAACTTTGTCAGCTGCTCATTCATTTGCTGAGTAGTGAAGATCGCAAACTGGTTTTCGGTTTCCATTCCCAAAGCCGGAACGCCAAGCAATGAATCTTCCTGCGCTTTAGTCAACATCATAAAACCATAACGTTTCACATCGATCGTGCCCATGTAATCGTCCAGCGAATCCGCGCAGCCTATGCAGTCGTAGGTCACAAGATGTAAACGCACTGGTTTACCTTCATCAGCAAGCTTACGGTTATAAATGCGGTAGATAAAATCATCGATCTGCCATTTATCCATGTAATATAATTTGCGCTCATACCACGTTTGTCCGAAGCGCACTTTGAGCACCACCCAATCAGTATCCTTTTTTGCTGCATCATCGGACAGCAGTGAAGCCTGCACTTCATCGCATTTCAATTCAGGATATTTCATCCCGATTGTATCACATATTTTCTGGTAAACCTCCTGGAGCGTTCTGCCGTTCAACCCGACATTAATTTTCAAAAGATCACCGCTGGCAACAAGCAGCTCACGCAATCCGTTGACCGAATCTTTCCTGTAGATATCAACAAGTGAATCCAGCTTTCCGGCAGGAAGATTTTTCATCAACCCCGCACGGCCCAGCTTCAAAACATCTTCACGGAAATAATCAGGAGTTGCTTTTTTATCGGCAGAAGGATCGCCACAACCCGAAATAAAAACGGCAAGCAGAAAAATGTAAATTAATCTCATTTGTTTATTTAGAAGTATTATTTGATCAACACATTCAAACCCGAAACCCGAAACTTTTTAACCCGAAACTCCCAACCCCCAACCCCAAACCCCAAACTCCCAACACGAAACTCGAAACTAAAAACCCAAAACTAAAAACTTTTTTCACCTCGGCCGGTATTTCTCAAAAGCTTCGAGCATATCTCCCCATGTAAATCTTCCTTTTTCAGGAATAGGATAAGTTCTTGCAAAGCCGGAAAACATTTCCCATTCAGGCCCGGTGAAGCCTAGTTTTCCAAGCGTTGGCTTCATCGCATATAATTTTGTCTTGTCATATTTTGTGGAACGCAAACTGTCGAGCGTCACCACACGTGTATGCAGCTGAAAATACGCGTCTGTCGTTTTGAATTCATTGAGCTCTTTGACGAACTCGCCGTACGTTGGCTTTTTCCCCGAAACTTGTTTTTCACTTACAAAACCGGGAAACAAATTCGGCACCACATATAAAAAGTCAAAGCTGTCGATACCGCAATGCGCAAGGGTGTTAAGGTCATTGCGAATGGTGGCCTGCTCTGTTTCGGCGGGAATAATACGGCTAAGCACCGAACAGTCGTAATAAGTCTGTGTCGTATCGCCGTTGTCCACACGAAAGGTATCGGTAAAATTATTCGTAATGAGCGTGGTGTCAATTACGCTGTCAGTTCCCCGGGTTTTAGTGTCGGGATCGGAAGTGCAGGAGCACAGGAGCATAAAAAAAAGGCAGAAGGGGAGAAGCTGGCGCATTGACTCAAAGATAACGAGATTCGGATGACTGTAGTATATACCCAAAATCTGGGTAGTGTATCAGTTTCATTTTCTTTGTGTCTTGGTGCCTTTGTGGCAAAAATACCTGAACGATGAAACTGATACACTACCAAAATCTGCAAGTCTCATTTGGCTATTGGTTTTACTGCAATCGCAATACTGTCCGACCTTTTGCCTCTTTTTTTGGACTGACCCGATTCCCGTTAAAGTTTTCTGTAATCGAGCGATATGAATTGGTTTTTATGTAGGATAATTTGAATATCTATTACAGCAGTGTAATGAAAAAATTACTTCATTAATATATACTTTCTAATCCTAAAACGCATTCTTTTTAATCGCTGATAATCAGTCCGATACAATGACCTTACTTGACATTAGTGCTTTAGTGTTGTAGCTTCAACATCACGCGTATATTGTTTTTTGACCCGTTTTTATTTTATTTTTTAGCGTTAGACCCCCAGATGCAAAGCAGAGCTATTGTCCATTTTGATATGGACACATTTTTCGTTTCGTGCGAACGACTTATTAATCCTAAATTAAATGGGTTGCCCTTAATCATTGGTGGTAGTTCGGATAGAGGGGTTGTAGCTTCTTGTTCTTACGAAGCACGCACTTTCGGTGTGCGTTCGGCTATGCCCATGAAATTAGCTCTTCGTCTTTGCCCTCAAGCAAAAGTAATTAAGGGCGATATGGAATTGTATTCAAACAAATCCCACGAAATAACCGCTATCATTGAAGACAAAGCACCCGTTGTGGAAAAGGCAAGCATTGATGAATTCTATCTGGACATTTCCGGTATGGATAAGTTCTTCGGTTGTTACAAATGGACAAATGAGCTTGCCACAAAAATCATAAAGGAATCCGGCTTGCCAGTCAGTTTCGCTTTGTCGGTAAACAAGACAGTTTCAAAAATCGGAACGGGTGAGGCAAAGCCAATTGGAAAATTGGAAATTAACGAAGCAATGGTAAGGCCGTTCCTGAATCCGTTGTCAATCCAAAAAATACCGATGCTTGGCGATGTAACCTTCCAATTGCTCTCACGAATCGGTATTCGGACGATTCAAACGTTATCTGAAATGCCAGTTGAGATTTTGCAGCAGATGATTGGCAAGAACGGAATTGAAATATGGAAAAAGGCAAATGGCATTGACAACAACCCTGTCGAACGTTATTCAGAACGAAAATCAATTTCAACTGAACATACTTTTGACAAGGACACAATTGACATTCCGAAATTAAAAGCCCTGATAATAGGAATGGTAGAAAAATTAGCTTTTCAATTGCGTTCAGAGGAGTGGCTTACTTCAACAGTTGTCATAAAAATCCGTTACAGCAATTTTGATACAGAAACCAGGCAAACTAAAATAGCTTACACCTCATGCGATCACATTTTAATTGAAAAAGTAAAAGACTTGTTTGATAAAGTTTATAACAGACGAATGCGTCTGCGTTTAGTAGGCATTCGTTTTACTGGCTTAGTGAGAGGCACATACCAGATAGATATGTTTGATGATACAACTGAAATGATGTCTTTGTACCAGGCGATTGATAAAATGAAAAATCGTTTTGGATTTGATGCAATTACACGTTGCTCAGGAACAACAATGAAGGAAAAACGAGCAACATTGAAGGGAAAGGGGAGATAGAATGTACCTCAATTGCCATTCATTTCATAGTCTGCGTTACGGTACAATTCCATTGACTGATTTAGTACAGCAAGCTAACGCGTGCAATGTAAAAGCATTGGCATTAACAGATGTAAATACGGTGACAGGTATTTATGACTTTGTTAAAGAATGCAATGCAGTCGGAATTAAACCACTTGTCGGAATTGAATTTCGATATAACAACAAACTTCATTTTATCGGTCTGGCAAAAAACAAAGACGGTATTGGTGAGATGTGTCGATTGCTCACTAAACATAATTTTGATAAAACTCCTTTTCCATGTTATGCCCCCGGATTTAACCACGTTTCAATAATTTATCCCGTTGAAAATGTACCGGTGATTCTAAAAGACAATGAATATATTGGGATGCGAGCTGAAGATCTGATAAAGCTGTTTCGCCCGGAATGGAAAGGGAAATTAGACAAAACAGTTATCCTTCATCCAGTCACTTTCAGGATAAAAAAAGAATTTAATCTACACAAAATCCTTCGGGCGGTTGACACGAACATTATCTTATCAAAACTGACAAGCGAAGATTATTGTAAAATGTCTGAAGTAATGGTTCCATTGGACGATTTACTCTTAAAGTATAAGGAATATCCTGAGATTATAAAGAACACGGAGAAGGTAATTGACGAATGCAATTTTGAGTTTTGTTTTAATACTCCCAGGAATAAAAAATATTACACGGAGAGTAAGTATGGCGATAAATTATTACTGGAAAATTTAGCGCAGACTGGTTTGATAAGAAGGTATGGCAAAAACAATAAGGAAGCGCAGGCAAGGGTTTTAAAGGAATTAAAAGTAATTGACGACCTGAATTTCGGAGGATATTTTTTAATTACGTGGGATATTATCCGTTACAGTAATAGTCGTGGTTTTATGCATGTTGGCAGGGGAAGCGGTGCAAATAGTATTGTTAGCTATTGCTTAGGTATCACAGACATTTGTCCAATTGAATTAGATTTATATTTTGAACGTTTTTTAAATTCAAGCCGCAAAAGTCCGCCTGACTTTGATATTGATTGGTCGTGGAAAGAACGCGATTTCATATTAGAATATATTTTCAAACGATTTGATCCTGGTCACGTAGCATTTTGTGGGACGATCGCAGAGTTCAAGTACCGCTCGATCTTCCGGGAAGTTGGTAAAGTTTTCGGTTTGCCCAAAGAGGAATTGGATGTACTCGCGCGTTTGCCAATGGCCTCACACGATAAAAATTCAGTTGTGAAGCTGGTGGAAGAATACGGAATGATGCTGGAAAAATATCCGAATCAACGCAGTATGCATTCCTGTGGCATAATAATTTCAGAAGAACCAATAACAAATTTTACTGCATTGGAAATGCCACCAAAAGGATTTCCGATTGTTCAATTCGATATGCACATTGCGGAAGATATTGGCTTTGAAAAATTTGACATTCTAAGTCAACGTGGATTGGGCACAATTGACGACACTGTAAAATTAATTGAGAAAAACCGGGGGATTGAGGTCGATATTAAAGATGTTTCAATCTCTAAAAACGAAGACAAGTGCAATGATTTTTTAAGTCTGGGGAAAACTCTGGGTTGTTTTTATATCGAAAGCCCTGCGATGAGAGGTTTGCTGAGAAGATTGAAGTGCGACAACTATAAAGTATTGGTAGCTGCATCAAGCATAATCAGACCCGGCGTTGCACAAAGCGGCATGATGAAAGAATATATTTATCGTCATAACAATCCCGATAAATTTGAATATTTCCACGATGTTTTTAAAGAACAGCTCGGCGAAACTTACGGAGTAATGGTTTACCAGGAAGATGTAATTAAAATCGCTTTGCACTATGCGGGACTGGAAGCAGCTTATGGTGATATTTTACGCAGGGCAATCAGCGGTAAGGGCAGATCATTGAAAGAATTGCAGACTGTGAAGGATCAGTTTTTTCTGTCGTGCGAAAAAAAAGGGCATCCACAAAAGTTAAGTGAGGAGGTTTACAGACAAATTGAATCTTTTGCTGGTTATTCATTTTGTAAGGCACATTCAGCTTCGTATGCAGTTGAAAGTTATCAAAGCCTTTATTTGAAAGTTTACTACGGAGTAGAATTCATGGTATCTGCAATTAATAATGGTGGGGGATTTTACCGAACAGAAATTTATGTGCACGAAGCAAAAATGTCAGGTGCAATTATTAATACTCCTTGTATAAATAAAAGTTTGTATGAAACAATGGTTTATGGAAATGAGGTGTATTTGGGTTTTATGCATTTAAAAAGTCTGGATTCTTTCTTAGCAAACTCCATTGTTGGGGAGAGAGAAAAAAGCGGGGATTATGGATCAATGGAGGATTTTATTAGCCGAATTCCAATTGGCATTGAAGGAATACAAACCTTAATTTTTATTGGCGCGTTTCGCTTTACAGGAAAAACAAAAAACGAATTAATACTAGCTGCAAGACTGATATTGGTAAATTTCAAACCTGAAAATAGAAATTGGCTCTTGCTTCAAGAGCCAATAAAGGAATATAAATTGCCTGTCTTGGAGCGTTCAGAGTTTGAGGATGCATTTGATGAAATCGAAATCCTGAGTTTTCCGGTTTCCTGTTCGCCATTTGATTTGTTGCAAACGAAATACAGGGGAGATGTAATGGCTAAGGATTTATTGAAATTTCACAAGAAGGAAATTAAAATGCTGGCTTATCTGGTTTCCACAAAGCAGGTTCCTACCAAAGCAGGTGAAATGTATTTCGGGACATGGATTGATGCAGAAGGGGAATACTTTGACACCGCGCACTTTGCAAACAGTTTGGTGAACTACCCCTTCAAAGGTGGGGGATGTTATTTACTGTTTGGAAAAGTAGAAGTTGATTTTCACTTTCCAACAATTACTATTTCAAAAATGGCAAAGATGCCTTTCATTCCCGATCCGCGCTATTCAAACTCAAGCAGCAGGCAATTTGAGGTGCATCAGCAATTAAAGCAGGACATTAGTTCGACTCATCGTGCGCCTTATCCAACCGAAATTGGTTTACCGAGGTATAAAATGCGAAATGACTAAGAACGGAATATTCTATTTTCCTGATTGCCCGACTTAGCATAACCTCAAATTTTCCCTTCAGATTTAGCAGTTCAACGCTCCTGTCTTCATTTTCCTTCTTCCATAAAACAGAAACGTTTAAGGAAGTAAGCAACGAATTTCTTTATCTTAAACTTGTTCTTTAATGCACAAGTATATAGACCGAATTCTTATTCATAAATGAAACGAAACACGTTTCCATTTAAAGTTATTCAAACAAATCGCTGTAATTATTTTCAGAATCTCCACCGTGATCGTAAAGGTGGACTACCTCATTATCAGAACGTTTATGTTTTGCAATTTCATTTCTCTTTCTAAATCGTTAGTAATTTCCAGTTAATATCCTGATAGATTGTCTGAGAGGGCAGACTTGCGGATTTTGGGATATAGCGTAAGCACCCCAAAGATCATCAACTATCTAAAAGATTAATTAATGCGCCGTAGCCTGACCGTTTAAGGCGTGACTATTTTATCAATCCCAAATGAGCAAAATGATGCTCACAGTGCCAGCCATAAAGAGAAACTGTTTCATACAGCCGCAGCTCACCATTGTGCTCGGGATGAATAAAAGATAATTGCCATTGTGCATCGTCAAGCGATTTTAGCAAAACGGTCCACCGCGCATGCAGCGCCTCCAATAGCTGAACAGAATGAGTAGCAGGAAATGATTTCGCATCCGGCAGCTCCGCCCATTTTGATTCCGCGTAAGGTTTGATGGTCGGATTGTTTTCGGTGAGCGCCAGCTTAAAACGGATAAAAGCGTTCATATGCGAATCCGAGCAATGATGAATGACCTGCAATGCTGTCCATCCTCCGGGGCGATAAGTTTGCTCTAATTGCAGGGCAGTAAATGAATTTACTTTTTCATTCAGCCTCGAAGGAAAATGTTCAATGGCATTTATTTGTGCGCGAATATTTTTAATGTCAAACGCCAACGGTTTTTTCCATTGCCCGATCGGGAAGCGCAGGTGGTCTGTATCCATAAGCAAATATAATATGCAGCGCTTTGCAATCGCAGATCAGTGCATAATAAAAACTAAGGGAACAGTAGAACTATTTCCGGCTTTTTGTTTTTACCACTACAAAAGAGAAATAAAAAATCCGGTTTTACAGAAATGAAATTCCTTAATCGTGTGCCACCACGGAATGGAAATGCTGGTTGAGGATTTCCATAACATCTCCTTCAGTAAGCGGTTTATTGAGGAAACCAATAACACCGGGAATAGAAAGCGCATGGTCGTAATTTCCCGCCTCATGAGAGTGGGTGAGCACGACAACTGCGGGTTTTTTTTGCCGGTCAAAATTCATTCTGCTGAATTTCTCAAGAAACATCCAACCGCTCATTTTCGGCATAAAAATGTCGACGAGAATCAACTCCGGATAAGTGTGGTTTTTTTGACTGCTTTCAAGGTATCTTAAAGCTTCCTCACCATCTTCAGCTGTAACAATATTTTCAGCCACACACAGATTGTCGAGCATCTTCTCATTAAAGAGATTTGTCATAAAATTATCTTCGACCAATAAGATGCAATGCAATTTGCTTCCCATACTTTTTACTTTTTTATCACGGTTCTCAGTTTTTTTGCTTGCCACATTTAATTATATTCGATTACCATGCCCGAAGTCTCGGATTTGGCGTTTAATCGATAGTGCGTCAATTTTTATCGATTCTTGGCAAATGCAAATGAGTCATTAACTTTAACGCATGAAAAATGCTGAAATTAATCACACCGTGGTGGAGCGATTTCTCCGCTATGTGAAAATAGATACCCAGTCTGACCCGGAATCACCAACCGTGCCATCTACCGAAAAGCAAAAAAATCTCGGAAAAATTCTGGTTGAAGAATTGACCGGGATGGGAATCACTGACGCGCACATGGACGAATATGGCTATGTGTACGCGACGATTCCTGCCACCACTTCAAAAAAAGTGCCTGTCATTTGTTTTTGTTCGCATATGGATACTTCTCCTGATTGCAGCGGAAAAGATGTGAAGCCACAGGTGCATAAAAATTACCAGGGAAAAGATATTGTGCTTCCCGGCGATGCAACACAGATCATTCGTTTTGCAGAGCATGAAGATCTGAAAAACCAGGTCGGAAACGATATTGTTACTTCTGACGGCACTACATTGCTGGGCGCGGATAACAAATCAGGGCTCGCTGAAATTATGGATGCGGCAAATTATTTAATGCAGCACCCGGAGATCCCGCATGGAAAGATCAGGATACTTTTTACGCCTGATGAAGAGATAGGCCGTGGCGTCGACAAAGCGGATATGAAAAAACTTGCTGCCGATTTCGGGTACACCATGGATGGCGAATCGCTTGGCCATTTGGAAAATGAAACGTTTTCTGCCGATGGCGCCACACTTGTGATCAATGGTGTTTCAACACACCCCGGTTTCGCGAAAGGAAAAATGGAGAATGCGTTGAAGATTGCCGCGCAGATACTCGATCGTTTGCCCAAAGATAAATTCACCCCGGAAACAACTTCGGGCAAAGAAGGTTTTGTGCATCCGACTTCAGTTTCAGGAACGCTTGAACAAACCACGATCAATTTTATCCTGCGCGATTTTTCGGATGATGGATTGCGTCACAAAGAGCAGTTGCTGCGCGATACAGTCGAAGAAACGATGAAATGTTATCCGAAATCGACTTACACGCTTGCCGTGAAAGAGCAATACCGCAATATGAAAGTGATGCTCGATAAACATCCGCAGGTGGTGGAACACGCCATCGAAGCGATCAAACGTTCCGGCATCACGCCACATTGTTCCAGCATCCGCGGCGGCACCGACGGATCACGATTGTCGTTCATGGGATTGCCCTGCCCGAATATTTTTGCAGGCGAGCACGCGTTTCATTCCCGGCAGGAATGGGTTTCTGTGCAGGATATGGAAAAGGCCGTTGAAGTGATTGTGAATCTGGTGCAGGTGTGGGAAGAGAAAAGTTGATTTCTGTCTGTTCTCGTCTTCGCTCGAACAAACAGAAATGGTAGCTTGAATATGCACTTGTGCTTTAGGATTATCACCCCGTTTGTGCGCTTGAACAAACAGAAAAGGGAGAATATGCAT
>JALYQL010000217.1 GCA_030855855.1 Bacteroidota bacterium
ATCTTGCTCTTTAAGAATAGCAAGAATCTGTTCTTCTGTGAAATTTGATCTTTTCATTTGACGTTTTTTTTAAGGTTAAGATAGAAAATCTACTTTTAACCTGTTCGAAAAAGTCAGCCATGTACCCCCTCCCTACGCGTTAGTTAGAAATTCAACGCGTTCGTTGGTTCTCTATTTACAATGCCCTTTTTTGGTAGTTACTTGCAGGTGTATTTTAAACAAAAAGGTTTTTAATTCACTTCAAGAACTTATTCCGATGCGTTATTTAATTATTTGTTTTGCATTTGCTCTATTAAGTATTGACCTCTCAGGACAAGACTTTAATTATACAGTAAGCAAAGATTCAGTAGCGTGGCAGGAATTGAATTCCCAGACTATTGTAAACAATACTGCCAGCACTTTCCAGCCCTCCTATAGAATTCCGCTTGGGTTCACTTTTAATTACCTGGGAAGAAATTTTGACAGTCTCACAATTGAAAAAAGCGGCTTAATTGTATTTGATAGTGAAAGGCAATTTTGTTTTTGGGGGCTTATTGGTTATTCGGATGCGGTTGACAGCCTTGGAAATCATTCAGTGTTAGGATATGAACTTTCGGGTGCGCCGGGGAATCGTGAGCTGGTGATTCAGTTTAAAAATGTTGCAACGCCCGATCGGCCTGACAAACTGGTTTCCTATCAGGTCCACTTTAATGAAAACCGCAGCATCGAATTTATCATGGGGAATTATTCGCCGTCTGCTGCGCCAGTCATTGGAGAATCTGTGTTGCCCGACATTCCGGAATCAATTGTAATCGGATTGGTAAACCAGAATATGGATACTCCAACAAGAGCATTAACCATATCAGAAACAAACCCCGCACAGGTTGCAGTTCTGGTAGACAATAACCATCCCGATCTTACTTATTTAACAGATCTGCCTTCACCCGGAATCCGTTTCGTATTTAATGCTGCTTATTAATTCATTCAATAGAACCATTTAACAGCTTTCAATTCATGAATCTGATATATCATATAAAACTGGCTTGTATAACAGCAATATTCCTGCTTCTTCCATTTAAAGGATGGTCAGCAAGCAAAACCTGGATAGCTACTACTGCCTCTAACTGGACTACCGCAGCAAGCTGGAGCACTGGTACAATACCAACGTCGAATGACACCGTATTCTTTGATGGAACGAGTAACGGAAACTGCACCATGCCGGGCACTACTGTAACAATACAACGTTTCTATATTCAAGGATATACAGGCACAATTACATTAAGCGCTAATCTGAATTTATCAAGCACAACCAGGAGCTTTACACAAACAACAGGCACATTTTCAATTATAGCGCCCGCCTCATCCACGATCGTCTGTGCAGTGTCGGGAAATTTCAACAAGACCGGTGGGACGTTCTCCTGCTCCAACGTTGCAGGAACAACTATCAATGTCAACGTTGGAGGTGATATGATTTCATCAGCAGGAACATTTACAGCAGGCAACAGCACATTCAAATTATTAAAAGGCGGTGCGCCTACAATGACAGGCAGTCCGGCATTTTTTAATTTAAGTTTTAATCCGGCAACTGCAGTCACCTGGACAATCGGAGCATCGCCCACTGTGAGTGGATTGCTGCAGTATCTCGGAAGCGTAACAATTACATTAAACGGCGGTTCGCTTAGCGCAACAGGAGATATCACAATTGCAAGCACACTTCCTTCCGGTGGTGGCGGAACAACAAACCTGAACATGAACGGAGGCGGAACACAAACGCTTACAGGAAGCGCAGCTGCCGGAAACGGCCGTTTACCTCATGTAAATATTACTTGCGGCACACTACGAATTGCAGGAACACCATCCGTAGCAGGTAATTGGATATACACAAGTGGAACAGTCGATGCAAATTATCTTTCCGCCAACTCTACGGTTGTGATGTGTGGAACGGGTGATATTGATGGACAAGGTACATCTGCGACAATGGCATTTCAGAATATTACAATATTTGCTTCCGGTACAACACCAACAAGAAAACTTGCCGGAAATCTTTCTGTAAACGGAAACCTGGCAATCAATAGCGGAATAACTTTTGCAACAGGCATTGCAAGCTCCGTTGCATTTAATAGTACAATACAAGGGAAATGGACAAATTCAGGAACCTTCACCCAGATAGCTTCTCCTTCGTGCACGGTTACATTTGAGGGAAGTAATTATAGTGATGTAAGCAAGAGCGCAGCAACAGAATCATTCACCAATCTCACGATCAATAAATCGGCTAACGGTGTTAAGTTAACCGGGCCCGTAAACGTAACCGGCACACTCACCCTTACCGCAGGAAAAGTTAAAACAACTTCAACAAATATTCTTGGATTAACAGCAGGCGCTGCAGTAAGTGGCGGCTCTGATAATGCGTACGTAAATGGTCCGATGGTTAAAACGGGAAATACCGCATTTGTATTTCCAACAGGCGATTCAGTAAAATCGACACCTTATCATCCGTTGGGAATAACGGCTCCTGCAACTGTTACAGATGCATACATCGCACAATACAAAGGAACAGGGCAAACGTCGGGTTCAGCAATAGCATCCACACTATCAAGCATCAACGCCTGCGAACACTGGACGCTTCAGCGGTCAGCACCTGCAAGCGGAACCACCACGATAACACCCACTTTGTACTGGAATACAGTGTGTGCGAATGCAAACTATGCCGAAATGTCCATTGCAGCATGGAACGGAACACAATGGATTGACCAGGGCGCAGGAACACTTACTGCCAATAGTCCGGGATCACTTGCAGCATCCACATCTGTTTCTTTTACAAATACCACCACGGTCGTTCCGCTGGTGATCGCAAAAACAACAGTGGTGCAGAGTTATGCAACATTATCAGATCAACCTACCGGTGGGTATTATAATACAAATGGAAATATCCTGTATTTCCGTTACGAAGAAGAATATAAAGACGCAAACGGATTTATCAGCTACCAGGTAATTAATCCGGCAACAAACACAGCTGTTACACTTCTGAGCAATTCTACTACCACCAATATTCCGGTGGCATACGGAACAAACAGTTATAAAATGGATTTGTATACGGCGGCAAATACACCTCTTGCTGCCGGCACTTATATATTGCTTGTGACTAATGATAAGAATGAAACTTTTCAATTGATGTTTAATAAAAACTAGTTATGAATAAAAATATCCGCCACGGCATTTTTGTATTAATAGGACTGGTGATCGGCCTTATTGCCACCTCTTTTGTTTTGTCATCGGGAAAGTCGGGCATGGCGTATGCACGGATGGACGATTTGTATAATTCTTTCGAGATGAAACAAAATCTTGAAAATAATTTAAAAAGCATAGAGCAGGCAAGAAAATTTATTACTGACAGTATGCTGCTCGATCTTCAGGCAATTGAAGTACAATTAAAAAACCTGCCAAAAACAGATACCCTGGGCCTTCGCATATTCAGTTACCGCCAGCAGGAATATATGCAACGCAAGCAGGAATTTGAAGAAGATAACATAGCGCTCGCACAACAGTACACAGATCAGATATGGGCACAGATCAGCCAGTATTCTAAAGACTTTGGCAAGGAGAATGGCTATTCATTTATTCTTGGAGCAGCAGGCGATGGAGTTCTTATGTATGCAGATGAATCTAAAGATTTGACAGAAACCCTGAAAATTTACATCAACGAAAAATATCACGGACAAACGAAAATAAAATGAACCTGCTCCTGAAAATAGTTTTTTTGTTGCCGGCCATTTCCCTGGCAGGTGCACGCGGTTGTTCCGGTATCGGCAAGATACAGGAGCTGCCGGTAGCCGAATACATCCAATGGGTGGAATCAGAAGAGAGCGGGTTGCATGCAACAAAAACAATTTCCGACTACACGTTTGAACTGCAATACAAACCACTTGATTATGTGGTTTTACAGGATAAAAAACAAAACGATCTCACGCCTGCCGGATTAAAAGCTGCTAAAGAAGACATCAGCGATATGCAGTATTATACATTTCGTATCCAGGTTCCGAAAGGGAAAGACGCTAACAAGTATGGACTAAGTAACGACCAGGAATTTTATGGACGTCTACAGTATTTCTCACTTGAAATGCAGCAAGATCTTGAGCTGATTGAAAATGGTGATACGCTCCCTTGTCTCATGTTTCATTACGAACGTACGTACGGCATTGATCCACGCGCAACTTTCGTGATGGCTTTTTCTTCACGCGGAAATTCCGGCGCGGATAAAACGCTTTTGTTTTCCGACCATACGCTTGGCGTCGGCACCGTGCTCATTACCATTTCAGGAAACGATATAAAAAATACACCCGCATTAACACTTAATTGAAATGATGCTTACCTCCATTAGAAAAAGCAAGATTACAACAGTTACAGCATTGATCCTGGCTTTTGAATTAATCGCACAATGGTTTTATCCCGTTCATGCATTTGCATTAACAACGGGGCCAAGCCAGCCCGAAATGTCCAGTTTTGAACCTGTAGGCACATCAGAAATGGTGAATGTTTTTTCAGGTGACTACACGTATAATATTCCCTTGCTCGATGTGGGAGGTTACCCGATTAATATGGCTTATAATTCCGGTATCTCCACCGATCAGGAAGCCAGTTGGGTCGGACTCGGTTGGAATATTAATCCTGGTGCTATAAACAGGAGCATGAGAGGTTTGCCCGATGATTTTAATGGGGATAAAATCACCAAACGTTCCAATCTTAAACCTAATCGTACCTATGCAGCATCTGTTAATGTCGGAGGAGAGGCTTTTGGTTTGGGTCCGGCAAATCTGAGCTATGGTATTGCTATTAACTACAATAATTATAAAGGCGTAGGTTATGAGCAATCATTGAATATGACCTTTACTTCCGGGAAAGGTGGGAAAGGCCCGCTTACCTCAGGTCTTGGTGTTACCTCCGGATCAGAAGGACTTGACATTACCGCATCCGCATCATTCAGCCAGAGGGTGAATAAAAGCGAAAGATCAGATGTGAGCGGCACCAGCAAGATCGGGGTTTCAATAAATTCGCGTTCCGGCATGCGGCAATTATCCTTGAGCGCAAGTTGTGCTGAAACGAGTTATAAAAACGATCTCCGCAAAGTTCCAAGGAAAAATAATGAAAACGCAACGAGTAGTGTAAATGGCGGATCCGCTATTAATTTTGCTTCACCTTCCTATACACCGATGATAAGCATGCCGATGGTAAATACATCGTTGGCTTTTTCTGCAAAGCTGGGCACCACCATTTTCGGGGCGGATGGAACAGTTGATATTACAGGATCTTATTCCGAACAAAGACTTGAAAGGACTTCAGAAGATGTACATGCATACGGATATCTTAATTCGCAGAATGGCGAAACAGATAGCTACGCTATGCTTGATTTCAACAGGGAAAAAGATGGTGCATTCACAGAAAATACACCTTCACTTCCACTCACGAATTTCACTTTCGATATTTATTCTGTAAACGGCCAGGGAATTGGTGGCACCTACCGTCCGTTCCGTTCTGATCTCGGGCATGTTTTTGATGCTGCCAATCGCACCTACAGCGTAAGCGCAAATATCGGCGCAGAATTTGGCGGCGGAAATCTTGTGCACGGAGGAGCTGATGTGAGCATTACAGATGTGACCACTACATCCGGACGCTGGTCGCAGGATAATGCGGCAACAAGTGGACTTTATTTTAAAGGAGCTGTATCAGGCAATCCTCTTTTTGAACCTTATTATTTCAAGGAAGCCGGAGAAAAATCGGTTGATTCTGATCCCGCTTTGTTTACGGCAATTGGCGGAGATAAACCTATTCGTGTACGCCTTGAGCATACAACAGGATTGAATGTTATTGCACACAATCAATTCAACCTGGATAATAGCAACGCTAATCTTAATTTTCCAACAAACAACTTCCGGAGTGTAAGACAAAAGCGAAATCAGGTTATTACAACAATGACCGTAGGTGAAGCACGCAAATACGGACTTCAGAAAAGTTTTTATTCTTCCGGAATTTCATCGGCTGCCAAAGATCACCACATCGGAGAAATTTCAACTTTAAGAAGCGATGGTTCCCGTTACGTGTTTGGTATTCCTGCTTATAATACACTTCAGCAGGAAGCAACTTTTAATACACAAGGCCGGAGCACGGATGCCGCATCCGGAATCGTAACGTATGGGGCCGGAGACAATTCGCAAAGCAATGTTCGTGGTATTGATAATTATTTCAGCGAAACAGAAACTCCGGGGTATGCGCATTCTTTCCTGCTTACTGCTGTTCTTTCTCCCGACTATGTGGATTATGATAATGTGCAAGGTCCGAGTACCGGGGATCTTGGTTCATATACAAGATTAAATTATGTAAAGGCGGCTTCCAATTTCAAATGGCGCACTCCTACAAATGGTGCAAACTCCGCAAATTACAATGAAGGATTAAAATCGTTACCCGAAGATGATAAAGGAAGTTATGTATATGGAGAAAAAGAAATCTGGTATGTTTCTTCCATCGAAACAAAAAGTTACATCGCAGTTTTCACACTTTCTGACCGGGAAGATGGATTAGGTGTAACGGGCAAGAATGGCACTATAAACACTGCAGCCGGAAGTCGCCTGAAAAAAATTGATAAGATCACATTGTATTCCAAACCGGATTATAATGTGAATGGAAACAATGCAACAGCGATCAAAGTCGTAAATTTTGTATACGATTATTCCTTGTGCCCGAATATTCCTAATAAAATAACCGGCACTGGAACAGGAAAACTGACATTGAAAGAAGTGTATTTCACGTATGGAAATTCTTACAAAGCAAAGCTGAGCGGTTACAAATTCAAATATGCCGACCTCGACCATAACGGGACACAGGATGTGAATTATGCTTACAATCCAAAAGCGAATGATCGTTGGGGAAATTACATGCCGAATGCAGTTACGACAAGTTCAGTTACAATTACTTCTCCGATGACCCCGGCGGAATTTCCCTATGTCTCTAAGATCGGCACGAATGCAAAAAACTATGGAGCAGCCTGGTCTATGACAAGTATAGAATTACCATCAGGTGGTATTATCGATATTAATTACGAAGCAGATGAT
>JALYQL010000223.1 GCA_030855855.1 Bacteroidota bacterium
GGGCATCAGCCGCTTTGCACAAAAGACGAATCACTATGGATCACTTTTAACGGTGAAATTTACAATCACATTGAATTGCGCGCGGAGCTGGAAAATCTTGGACATTCTTTTTTCACACATACTGACACGGAAGTAATTCTCGCTGCGTATAAACAATGGGGAAAAGATTGTCTGCACCGTTTCAACGGCATGTGGGCATTTGTGATCTGGGATAAAAAAGCAAATATACTTTTCGGCTCGCGTGATCGTTTTGGTGTGAAGCCATTTTATTATTACAAAGACGAAGAAATTTTTGCGTTCGCTTCAGAGCAAAAAGCATTATTGAAAAATACTTTTGTAAAAACCAGCATCAATTCAGCGGCCGTTGCTGATTATTTTGTTGCCGGTGAAATTGAATATGGCGAAGAGAGCTTTTTTAAAAATATAATAGAGCTGTTTCCGGGCTGTGCTTTTGAAATTCAATTGCATTCGGGAGAATTTAAAAAGCATACCTGGTATTCGCTTCCGGAAAAAGAAGATAAAGCTGATTTTTCCGAAGCGCAATACAAACGTTATATCGAACAGACGCGTGAATTGCTTGTCAATGCGATACGGATTCGGTTGCGTGCCGACGTGCCTGTTGGCTCATGCCTGAGCGGCGGAATTGACAGTTCCACAATTGTTGGAATTATCGGTGATCTTGTTTCGAAGAACGTTTCTCCTTCGCAAGCTTCAGCGAACACAAAAATAAATATCGGCGACAAGCTGAAATTATTCACTGCCGTTTTTGACGAAGCAAATATCGACGAGCGCAAATGGGCTGCGGAAATGGTGCAGCGTACCGGCGCAGAATGGCATACTGTTCAACCGAAGCCGGAAGAATTTGTGCGCGATATAAAGGAGCTTATGTATTGCCAGGATGTGCCGATCTGGAGCACAAGCACGTATGCACAATTCCGTGTGATGAAGCTGGTGCATGAAACAGGGATCCGCGTGGTGCTCGACGGACAAGGCGGCGATGAATTATTCGCGGGCTATTTCCCTTACTATATTCCTTTCTGGAAAGAATTAAGAAACAACGGAGAAAGTACGCGCAGAAAATCAGAAATGAAAGCGTTTGGCGGAGACGCTACAAAATTTCGCATAAGGGAAATGCTGAAGCAGCAAACCATTCCATCATTACCCTTAAAAATGCAAATGAGCATTCAGCGGAATTATTTTCCTGACATGAATTATCTCGACGATAATCTTGTTTCGGAATTTATTTCCAACCGCAAACAAAAACAGTTTCCGAAAACATTGAACGAAGCCTTACGATCTGAATTTGTAAATACACGTTTAAAAGGATATCTCAAATGCGAAGACCGTTGCTCGATGTGGCATTCGGTTGAATCACGCACTCCTTTTTCAGAAGATCATGAGTTGATCGAAGCTGTTTTTCAAATGCCGGGAATGATGAAGATCAGGAATGGGGTGACGAAATATATTTTGCGCGAAGCCGCTTCTCCCTTTATTCCGGATTCGATCAAAAACCGGCGCGATAAAATGGGTTATGCAACACCTAATAATAAATGGATCTCTGAATTAAAAGATCAACTCCGTCCGTATTTCGAGCAGGATCTTTCTGGTTTCATTGACAAGAAAAAACTGCTTCTCGATTACGATGATTTTTTCAGCATTGAAAACAAACCGGAGAACGGACGTGTCTTTAAATTCATGGCGTTTGCGGTATGGAAGCAGGCCATGGGATTGTAGAATTTACTCTACAAACTTTTCACTTTATCATAAGCTCACCAGGCTTAAACAGTGATTCTCGTAAGAATAAAGACTGATCAGGAGAATGGCGGAATAATTGCAATAAAATTCCAATCATTACCAACTGAATTTCATGAGCAGTTTAAAAAGAACCCTGGGCTTAGGAGCATGTATATTTTTCGGTGTCGGTTCCATCCTCGGGGCCGGCATTTATACATTGATCGGAAAGGTCGCCGGGGAATCAGGTAACATGATATGGCTTTCGTTCCTGATTGCTTCCATAACTGCTTTGTGCACGGCTTTTTCATATGCAGAATTAAGTGCAGCTTTTCCTAAAGCCGGTGGTGAATATGAATATGCGAAAAAAGCGTTCGGTAAAAAGACAGGCACATTTCTCGGAATAATAATTTCAACTAATGGAGTGATAAGCGGAGCAACAGTGGCACTTGGTTTTGCAGGTTACCTGAATCAATTGATCGGACTTCCTCTTTTCATAGCCGCATTGGGAATTATCGGATTAATCTTCCTGGTAAATATTACCGGCATCAGGCAATCGTCGACAGTGAATATTATTTTTACGCTGATCGAATTTTCAGGATTATTGCTTGTGGTCTATGTTGGTCTTTCGTATGTTGGCAAAATAGATTATTCCGAATTGTCAGACGGTGGAATTAAATCTTTGTTCACAGGCTCCGCGCTAGCCTTTTTCGCATACATCGGTTTTGAAGAAATTGTGAAGCTGGCGGAAGAAACGAAAAATCCTGAAAAAAACATTCCACGTGCTTTATTTTCGGCAAGCATTATTGTCATTATAATTTACACCATAGTCGCGATCTGCGTAGTCAGTGTGATCCCTTATGCAGAACTTGCAAAATCGAAAAGTCCACTGGCGGATGTTGTAAAAACAGCATTAGGGCAAACCGGCGTGATCATTATTTCTGTTATTGCATTGTTCTCCACTTCCAACACCATACTTTCAAATATGATGGGAAGCTCAAGGGTCTTGCTGAATATGTCTAAAGAAAATCAATTTATGAAACGGTTTTCCACCATCTCAGCAAAACGCCAGACTCCGGTAGCGGCTTTGGTTTTAATTGTGATTGTCATGGGAGCTTTTGCGATGATCGGTAAAATTGAAACAGTAGCGATGATTGCAAATATTTTCATTTTCGTCACATTCATCATCGTAAACCTGTGCGTGATTGTGATGAGGATAAAGGACAAAAATTTAAACCGCCCTTACCGCGTTCCAATAAATATCAAAAATATTCCGGTCATCAGCGTGCTGGGAATCCTGCTGATCATGGTATTGTTCGGATTTAATATTTACAGCTTATTCACATAAGCGCGAACAATTTTATCCGTAAATTTGCATTATGAAAAAGCTCATTCTTACAATCGCCACAGCTGCATTATTTGTTGCTGCCTGTCACCAATCCGTAAAAGGTAATTACGCTTCGCTTGAACCGAAAAGTTTCGCGAAAGTTGCAGATTCATTAACCAATGAACAGCTGGTCGATGTGCGCACGCCGTCAGAATATGCTGCAGGTCATCTGGAAGGCGCGACAAATTTAGATTGGAACGGCGGACAGTTTCAGCAGGAAGCCGGCAAGCTCGATAAATCAAAACCGGTAATGCTTTACTGCCGTACAGGTGGAAGAAGCACAGAAGCTGCGGAATGGCTGAAAAAAGAAGGCTTCACAAATGTTTATGAAATGAAAAGCGGCATCACCGGATGGCAGGCGGAAAGCTTACCTGTATCCGCTGAAACCAAAACGGAAACTGCCCCGGCACAAGAGTTGACAGGTGAAATCACAACTGCTGCATACCGCCAGCTTGTAAATTCACAAGAGATTGTGCTTGTAGATTTTGCTGCCACATGGTGCGGACCATGCAAACGGTTATCGCCACTCCTTGACGAGCTTGAAAAAGAAATGGCCGGTCAATTCAAATTAGTTAAGCTGGATACCGACCGCGACGCTCGTCTGGCCGATTCCATGAAAATTACAGCGCTTCCGACCTTGTACCTTTACAAAAACGGAAAAGTGCAATGGAGAAATGAAGGATTAGTGGAGAAAGAAGTTGTTTCAGAACAGATCAAGAAGGCGCAGAAAAAATAATTACCGGATTACCAATTACCGGATTACCAATTATAAATGTAAAATGTAAAATGTAAAATGGAGAAGGCTGATCAAAATGATCAGCCTTCTCCATTTGCAAATATCGTCCGATTGGTAATTGGTAATTGGTAATCCGGTAATTGGTAATTATTTTTTCCCTTTTTTATCTTTTTGCATACCTACAAAGTCCCAGTGTTTTTTCACTTTTCCTTTTTTGGAAATTTCAACAAAACCTTCGATGCCATAACCATCGATGGTGCCGGCAACTTTTACATCTTCTTCGAGCTTGTTGGTCATTGTGCCTTCAAACTCTACGTACAATAAAACTTCATCGCTTCCATCTTCGGAATAAGTGGAGTCTTTGCCCAGCTCTACAGGAATGGCCTCTGAGCCTGCATTCTGTTTGAAAAATTTGCTGCGGAACTTACTCCCTTTGATCGTGGCTTCATCCTGCTCTGCTTTTCCTGATTTTCCTTTTTTGGATTCCGTGATCGTAATCTTATAAACTTTGCTCTCGATATTCGAAGTATCGTCTCCATCGAGCACAAAAGAAGCCGTTAAAAGGAAAATAATTCCACCGACGATGAGGGTTGTTGTACGTTTCATATTTTGTTTTGATTTTGGGTAGACGAATATAAGGTTTCATCCCGAAGATCGTGCCAAAAAAGATTCAAAATTCAAGATTCAAAATTCAAGGATTCTTTTTGAAAATCGGCCTTAAAGCGAGTGAAAAGCTATCATTTTATACGGCTTTCAAGATAAAAAGTCATTTCCTGAACTAACTTTGTTCTTCTTAATAATTTTGAATCTTTGAATCTTTGAATCTTGAATCTTGAATAATAAATGATCCCATTAGCCGAAAGACTCCGTCCCAACAGTTTAGATAATTACATTGGCCAGCGCCACCTTGTAGGTGAAAATGCTGTTTTAAGAAAAGCAATTGAATCCGGTAACCTGCACTCCATGATTTTGTGGGGACCTCCCGGCGTTGGAAAAACAACGCTCGCCAATATTATCGCCACGCAGCTGAAACGTCCTTTTTATTCGCTCAGCGCGATCAATTCGGGTGTGAAAGATATTCGTGACGTAATTGATAAAGCAAAAAGCCAGGCGTTTTTCGGCACCAATCTTCCTGTGCTTTTCATTGATGAGATTCACCGTTTCAGCAAATCGCAGCAGGATTCTCTTTTGGGCGCGGTGGAAAAAGGAACGGTTACGCTCATTGGCGCTACGACCGAAAATCCATCGTTCGAAGTCATTTCGGCTTTGCTTTCACGTTGCCAGGTGTATATCCTCAAGCCGCTTGAGAAAGAAGACCTCCTTGATCTTCTCGGGATCGCGATGAAGAAAGATGAAGTGCTGAAAAAGAAAAAGATCAGCATCGAAGAGCATGAAGCGTTGCTGCGGCTTTCCGGTGGCGATGCGCGTAAGCTGTTGAATATTTTTGATCTTGTTGTTACCGCGGCGGGCACAGATGAGATCACGATCACGAATGATTTTGTGCTGGAAAATGTGCAGCAGAATCTTGCTCTTTACGATAAAGACGGCGAGCAGCATTACGATATTATTTCCGTTTTTATCAAATCCATTCGCGGAAGCGATCCGAATGCCGCTGTGTACTGGCTTGCACGAATGATCGAAGGTGGCGAAGATCCGTCTTTTATCGCGCGTCGTTTGCTCATTCTTGCTTCTGAAGATATCGGCAACGCGAACCCGAATGCACTGCTGATGGCGAATAATGTTTTCCAGGCCGTAAATGTGATCGGTTATCCCGAATCGAGAATTATTCTTTCGCAATGCGTAACGTATTTAGCTTCATCACCGAAAAGCAATGCGTCTTACATGGCGATCAACGAAGCACAAGCGCTGGTTACCCAGACAGGCGATCTTCCGGTGCCGCTGCATTTGCGTAACGCACCGACCAAGCTGATGAAAGATTTAGGCTATGGCGAAAACTACCAATACAGCCATTCCTTCGAAGGTAATTTTGGCGAGCAGGAATATTTGCCGCAAGAGATCAGCGGGAAAAAATTATACGATCCGGGAAATAATCAGAGGGAAAATGAATTGCGCGCGTATCTGAAACGGTGCTGGAAAGAGAAATATGGATATTGAAAAACCGATTTCCAATTACCAATTGAGTTGCCTGAGAGCGGCAGGAAAAAGCTGCAGCGGCAGTGGGATAGCAAAAAAGTAAAGGGCGTGATTTCGATCACGTTTTTTTTGCTTGAGAAAGTTGTACAGAGCTTTACTTATTTGCTTAAAACTTTTTTCCGCTTTTACCACTCCTTTCCTGCCGCTTTTTCCCTGCCGCTGCCACTTTTTTCCTGCCGCTGCCGCTGCTTCTGCCGCAATTTAAAATTGGTAATTGGTAATCCGGTAATTGGTAATTAATTTTCCTTCTCAACCGGAAAAGGATGCGGCTCGTAAACAAACATGTAAACGAGACCGACTACAAATCCGCCGAAAGCCTGTTCGATTCCTTGCCACGTAACATCAAGAAGGAAATATTTCAGTTCCATGTCTTTGTTGAAGGTTACATGGACAACGGTGGCGACGATATAAACCAGCATACCGCAGGCAAAACCGATGGCTGGTCCGCGCAGAAGCGGATGTCTTGAAATACGGTCGAAAAACGGGATTACGAACGCCCGGTTGACAAGGAATCCGATAAAAAGATAGGCGATGGCCGATGCCGTGAGGTAAATTCCAAGCGGATAAGTGATCTGGGCGTAATCGTAAAGCACAACGCCATGCCATATATAGGATAACACAAACATCAGCACGGATGAAATGATCCAGCCGATGATAAAACGTTTACCGTATGTCTTTATTCCCTGCATTCTAACGGCAAATTTACGAAAATCGGGCCAAAAAGTTTCAAAAATCATTGTTGAAGGGGTAAGAAACAGCCTATTTCGCTTTCAGAAGGCATAATATTCGGCTATCTTCGTATAAATCGAAACTCCGTGAAGAAATTATTGATTTTTCTATTGGCCGGAACCGCATTCCTGCACTTCCAATCCTGCAGAAAGGAAGGTCTTTCCTGGAATACCGGCGTTGTGCTTCCCCTCGCCCACGCCTCGCTTTCTATCGATAACCTGATTACGGATAGTTTAAGCGTAAGCAATTCAAATGGCGTGAGATTGGTGTATTCCACGAAGTTTCTGGGATTGAATACGGATACGCTTTTTAATATTCCGGATACCACAATTTCCAATTTCTATAATCTTCCTTTCGGGTCATTGACAGCAAGTGAAGGTTATGATTTGATTCCTCCCAACACTTCGTCTCAGACTACTTTCGCAGTTTCAAGTGCGCAGCTGGTAACGGGAATACTTAATAACGGACTTATGACACTTCATTTGCAGAATGATATCCGCAAACGTGTAGTTGTGCGTTACCAGATTCCCTGTGCTACCTTAAACGGAATTCCCTTTGACACCAGTTTTACAATTGTAGCAGCTCCCGATGCAACTCATTCGACTTTTGTAGATGCAGTGATCAATCTTTATGGCTATGTAATTGATTTCACAGGCGTTAATAATGATCGGGTTAATACAATTACAACTTCCTTCTCAGCAGAAATTGATCCGACCGATATAGGCTTTATTACTATTTATCCTGCGGATACTGTTGCGGCAATAAATACATTTTCAGAAATCAAACCATTCTACATTCGCGGATATTTCGGTAATCAAACAATCGAAATCGGCCCCGAAGAAACAGGATTTTCCTTATTCCAGAGAATCCAGAGCGGATCTATCGGACTTGATTCACTCACCATGTCGCTTGACATTGATAATTACATCGGCATGGATTCGCGGTTAACGATCAACAACATCTGGTCGCGACGTTCTGCTACAGGGCAAACCGTTTACCTCAACCATCCCATCATCGGAACGCCGATAAATGTCAATCGCGGAGTGTATGCAAGCACGTGGGGTGATGTGATCCCGAGCTCTTACAATTACACGTTTGACAACAGTAATTCCAATGCAAAAGCGCTGGTGGAAAATCTTCCCGATAAGCTGGGTTATGATGTAACATTAGTCACCAATCCGCTTGGAAATGTTTCGGGCAATAACGATTTCTTTTTCGCCGCGCACAGCATCGACGCGACGCTGAATGTGGAAATGCCTTTGAACTTATTCGCCGACCAACTGACGATATCCGATACCATCATTCCTGATTTTTCTTCTTTTGAAAATCACGATGACATTCTCAAAGGAACATTAACGCTCACTGCTGCCAACAGCTTTCCCTTTGGCGCAGTGGTAGATATTTATTTTATCGATGCAATGTCTAATGTTACAGGAAGTGTTGTGGCGCCATCGAATGTTATTGCTTCCGGTCCTGTCGCGCTTACGAATGGCTATTATGTTTCGCAGGGATTTTCAAATTCAATGCTGAATATTCCGCTGAACGAAACACAGACCCAGGCGCTTTTTCACAGTTCAAAAATTGTTTTTGTGGCAAGATTTGACACCAATTCTAATCCTGTGTACGCGAAAATTTTCGGATCAAATCGTCTCGACCTCAACCTAAGCGCTGATTTCGATTATCGCATCGGCAATTAATTTATGAAGCATTTTCTCCCCGCATTTTTCAGTTTGCTGGTTCCGGCTTTTATTGGAATACCTGCACTCAAAGCGCAAGACCCGATGAACTATGTTTATCATCAGTATTGGACGCACAGATCAGAGAATCAAAGAAGCTGTCTTTCGTTTTCAGGCGAATACCAGGCAGGTTCTGATGGTCTGACCAACTCATTCGTCAATAAGTTTTACAAAGGCGGCTTTATTGATTCCACGACCATTGCGGCACAGGAATCTGAATTGCTTCCTTCAAATCGCATTGGCGGGTATGCCGGTTTATCTTTCGGTTATTGCTGGCGCATGGATCCTGATTCGGGCAACTGGGAATTCGGTATTTCTTTACGCGATCGCCAGGCGTTGTACGGAAAATTTTCTGCGGATGCGTTTCGTTTAGTGTTCGAAGGAAATCGTCCGTTCAGAGGCGAAACAGCGAATTTCGATGACACAAAGCTCACCTACATTCACTGGCAGCAATTGCAGTTTGAAGCAAAGTTTAACGCACCGGATCATAAATCAGACGCGGTGATCGGCTTCTCTGTTTTGAACGGTCAGCAGTTGCAGGAAATAAATATCCGCAAAGGTTCCATCTTTACCGCAAGCGACGGAAGCTTCATTGACGTGAACGCAACAGCAGATTATTACCAGAGCGACACTTCCTCTTCGAAATGGATGAGCCGCAATGGTGCAGGTTCCTGCTTTAATTTTCGTTTTAACGCTTATGTCGGCGATTCATCTTCGCGTTATAAATCGCAGTTTTCATTTATGGTGCAGGATCTCGGCTTTATCCGTTGGAATGAAAATTCAAGAATATATTCTGCCGATACCAACGCGCATTATACAGGAGTCGACGCCTCGAACGTGCTCATCAACGGAGGAGATGTAACCGGCGTTCCTGATTCAGATTCATTGATCGGAGAGCCTTCCAATGGCCAGATCATTAC
>JALYQL010000225.1 GCA_030855855.1 Bacteroidota bacterium
GTTCGCAACCGGGCTGTTTTTGATCACTTTTCTCGTTTTTGCCAACGGTGTCGGTAACAAATATGCCCTTGACGATGAGTTTTATACGAATAAGGGTAATAAGCTTACGCTGAAAGGAATCAAAGGAATTCCCGAAATTTTCAAAAGTCACACCTTTTATAATAACGACGGCACCAGCTATTCGTACCGGCCGGTTACACTTACCACTTTCGCGATCGAAACTCAGCTCTTCGGTGAAAGTCCAACGGTAAGTCATTTCGTCAATGTGCTTTTATACGCGCTTACTATTGTCCTGCTCTTTTCTATTCTGAGAAAATGGTTTGTGACGCAAGGCAATTGGTTCAGCTTTTTCATCTGCCTGCTTTTTATTGTACATCCGCTGCACACCGAAGTGGTCGACAATATCAAATGCCGCGATGAATTGCTCGCTATTCTTTTTATGCTGCTCACCATCCACGCGATATGGAAACATCTTGAAACTAAAAAAGTGTACTGGCTTATTCTCTACCCGCTTTTATTCTGGGCCGGAATGCTTTCAAAACATACTGCTGTTCCTTTCTATGCGCTTATTCCTCTTACAATGTATTTTTTCTCCGATACAAAATGGTGGAAGATTATTTTGTACGTCGCCCCGCTGCTTATCACTACGATGATGACTTCGTTTTTTCAAAAGCACAACCTCCAGGCAGAGATACGCGACTATCTTCCTTTTGAAAATCCGCTTGCCGGTAATCCCGGATTCGGACAGCTTACTGCAACTTCATTTTATGTCATGGGTCGTTATTTATACCTGCTCATTATTCCACATCCGCTCGTTTATTATTACGGATCATATTATGTGCCGGATATCACATGGAGCAACCCGATCGCCATTGTTTCGTTGATTGTTTATGCAGCATTAGGCATCTGGGCGCTGAAAGAATTGCGGAAGAAGAGCGTTCTCGGCTTCGGATTATTATTTTTCCTGATCAACATCGGCGCGTATTCCAATCTTCTCCAGCGTGCGCCGGGAATCATGGCGGAGCGTTATACGTATGCGGCTTCTCTCGGATTCTGCATTGTTGTCATTGTGCTTCTCTCTCGTTTTATGAAAATAAACCTCGCGGAGTTTCGCTGGAAATCGGAAGAGTCTAAAAAGTTCCGCACTGTAATTATCGTCATCGCTTTATTGTTTTCTGTACGAACCGTATGGAGAACGGAAGACTGGTACGACAAAAAAACATTGTATGGCAACGACATGGAATATCTTGAAGAATCGGTGAAGGCGAATATGCTTTACGCGGCGCTGCTTTCATACGAAGGCACGGTGCAGAATTTTCAATCGCGTGTGGATAATGGCAGGGGTGGCGTACGTCTTGATAAAGTAAAGCAGGATTCCGCGCAGATTAATTTCCAGGAAGCGAAAATCCATTACCGGAAAGCCGCAGAGCTTGCCCCTTATTATCATACTGCGTGGAGCAACCTCGGCACTATGTATTTTTTCTCCGGCGAAACAGATTCTGCGCTGTTCTATTTCAAAAAAGGTGTTGCGATCAAAAATGATTACGCAGAAGGCTGGTTTAATATTGCGAAGGCGTATGATAAGCTGGAGAAAAATGATTCGGCGATCTATGCAATAAATAAATGTCTCGCGGCCGACTCTGCTTATGTTAATGGATATGATGAGCTGGCAAGGCAGATCATGAAGACCGAAAACAATCCGGAAAAAGCGCTTGCTGTTTTACGTACTGCCGCTCGGAAAAAGCCAAATTCCGAATTACCGTGGACCGGCATGGCGGGCATTTATGCCCAGCAGAAAGATACAGTGCAGTGGGTAGCCGCAACAGAACGTGCAGCAGAGATCAATCCGACAAACCTGCAGCGCATTTACGTGCTTGCTCAGTATTTTCAAAAGTCAGGGGATATAAATAAATTCAATTATTATAATTCCCTCGTAGTGCAGGGAAACAGGAAAGCGCAGGAAGAGGAAAGAAAGCGGAAAAGGAGGAAATAATTTTATGCTGCACAAAAAATGTCCCGTATCGGTAAACCGTGCGGGACATTTTCATAGAGCAGAAACGAGCAAATTTATTTCTGCCTTTACCTAATCACTTTATATACGCTCTTCTGCCCGTTCTCGAAGGTTATGTCGAGCAGGTAAATGCCGGCGGCCCAGTCGTTGGTATCAATTCCTGCACCTGGATTATCAGATACCGCGATAATCTTTCCTGATGCGTCAGTGATAACAATTTGTTTTATGACAAGCGTGCGGTTAGAGCTGGTCACAAACAATGGTCCGTTTGCGGGAACAGGAAAACACTTTATTTCTCCTGGTTCTGGTCCGGTGCTGATGCCGGATAGCACGACCACATTTACAGTGATTGAATCCTGCGTATTGAAATTCGGATTGCTGGTGCAGATCGGCCATACTACAATGACATTATTCCCGATATGAAACCCGGCACTTATTATGTCAAATAAAATAGGGATGATGAAAAACTGCGTGTCGCCTGGCAAAAGCGAAATGTTGCCAACGGGCGGAAGAGCAAACATGGAGGTAAATCCAGGTCCAGGAATTGTATCAATACCTCCGACAATCTGCACCGAATCATTTAACAGTGAATCGAAGCTGGAAAAATTCTTTACAAATACGCCTACCGGGTAGCTATCTCCCGCTGCAACCGTATCCGGCATTCCTATCAATCCCTGAAAATCAAACCCGATTGTCTGTCCGGATAAACGTGCATTGGAACTTATGCCCGATAAAATGAGCATCGCCAATACCAGTATCATGCTGGTTTTTCTGCCAACGCGGTTGCCTTGTTCTGGCAGGCGTGTTAGAAAGCGGTTAATAATCGTTGATTTCATAGTGCACATTTTTATTGCCAAACAAAAATAGCGCTGATTATCGGAAAAAACACTTAGATTTGAATAAATCTTACGCGTTCAAAAACATGAAAATCCTTCAGCAGATTATCGGAATGATGAACAAAGAAGAAGTTCGTCACCTCAAGTTATTCATGGGGCGCACCAACGCGGGAGAAGAGCGGAAAGATATTGAGCTGTTCGATTATATCCGCCAGCACAATGAAGATTACGACGAAACGAAGATCCAGCAGAAGCTTTACGGACCAAGAGATAAGAATGCGTTGTATCGGTTGAAGAACCGTTTGCTGGAAGATATCGGCAAAAGTATCACGCTTCAATATATTGATGAAAGTGATTTTAATGCCGTTGTTCACCAGCTTTTGCTTTCGCGTTTTTTCCTTTCGAAATCACAATCGCAGATCGCTTTTCATTATTTGAGCCGCGCGGAGAAAAAGGCGCTTGCGGCCGACAGCCCCGAGCTGATGGATCTTGTTTACGGAGAATATGTGCGCTTTTCACAGGAGACGCTGGAAATAAATCCCTCAGAATACATTAAAAAAAGAAGGGCCAACCGCGAGCAGCTCAACCAGCTCCAGGAGATCGATGATGTGCTGGCGGAAGTTGTTTATAAGGTAAGAACCACCCAGAATTTTACCGGGCAGGATTACCGCATCATTGAAACGCTGCGCAAGCGTGTGAATGAATTTTCAAAACAGAAAACCACGCGCAACAGTGTTTTGCTGCGATTCAAGATTTATCAATCGCTGAGCAGGATTCTTTTACAGAAGCAGGATTTTGTCGTGCTTGAAAAATACCTCGAGCAGACTTTCGAAGAGTTTTCAAAAGAAGGATTATTCTCGCGCAACAAGCACGATACGAAACTGCAGCTGCTCACCTATCTTGCCAACGCGCAATTCAAGAATAAAAAATTCGAGCAGTCGCTTGCTACCGCGGCAAGGTTAAAAGCCGCTATGGGAGAATTCGGCGGGTTGCTGCACGATAAATATTTATTTTATTATTACAATATCCTTGTCATCGGCTATTCGGAAAAAGACAAGGATAAAGCGATAGAGATCCTGAATGAAGCGAAAGACAACCCGGTGATTAAAAAGCTGCCGTTCTATCTTGTATTTATCTTCCTCAATCTTACGGTGCTTAATTTTGACAATAGAAATTACAAGCTCGCGATACGTAATCTTATTAAGCTGACAATGGAAGCGGGATTTCCCGGGCTCGATCACGTCCTGCGCATGAAGATCGCGGTGGCGGAGCTGATCATTCGTTTCGAGATGCAGGATATTGACACGCTCGAACGCCGCCTGGAGCAGGTGAAAAAAGAATTTGCAGATTTATTGCGCACGAAAGACGGCCGCCGGCAGGGAGAAATGATCAACATTCTTGCCGCTATGTGTACCAGCGCTTCTATCCGCAGAGATAAAAACCTGCGCAAAAAGATTCTTAAGATTACCAGCGCGCCATCAGCAAAAACAAACGACCTTATCGGCTACGCCGACTGGCTGAACGGAAAGATCAATTAGCATTTCGAAAGCTATACATAAAAAACGCCCCGTCTCGATTAATGAGACGGGGCGTTTTTCAATTTATAGTCGCTGATCGTTATGGTTTTGTCTTAAACAAATGCACAAATCCAGAGTAAGAATAATCTTTCGTATCGAAGCCAACTGCTGTGACTACGTAATAATAAACGCCGTCGTCAGAAGCATTTCCGCCCGTGGTTTGGCCATCCCATAATTGTAATACCTGTGGTGATCCTGCCAGGCCGGTTTGTGAACCTTCAAACACTTCTGCGCCCCAACGATTGAAGACCTGAACTTTGATATCTTTCACTCCACTGATAGTTGCAGCGAAACCATCATTTGATCCGTCGCTGTTTGGTGTGAATACGTTCGGAAGCAATACGACCGCTTCTTCCACTACCTCAATGGTGATGGTGTCATAAACCGCGCATCCAAACCAATCGTTCCATGCGGTAAGCACCACCTGGTAAGTTCCCGGAGAAGTGTAGGTGTAATTGGCAGATTGTGTATTGGCGCTTCCGATTCCGTCGCCGAAATTCCAGTTGTAGTTTGTCAGTCCGGAAGAGCCGCTTGATCCGAATCCGACAGGCAATGGATAAGTTCCGAAGGTTGGATTTGCAGCAGCGCTTACAAAGGAATTGTTCACCATTCCGACTGTTACAACCTGGCTCGACATACAACCATTTGCGTCTGTTGTAACGACTGTATAAGCGCCGCCCGTCATATTTGTAGGAAGCGTAGAAGAAGCAGGATTTGATCCGACAGCGAATGTGAATGGCGCTGTTCCGGTTACTACGCCGCTGTTCACCATTGTTCCGGTTGAATCACCGCATTCTGTAGGTGTGCTGGTAATATAAACACCCGGCAATGGATTCACAGTAATGGTGATTGAAGCAGTATCCATGCAACCATTTGCATCCGTTCCGATTACCTGGTACGTTGTTGTGGTAGACGGATTTGCTGTTGAAGAGGCGGATGTTGGTGTTGCCAGACCAGAAGCAGGAATCCAGGAATAGGATGATGCGCCAGAAGCGCTTACTGTTGTGCTAAGCCCTGTGCAGATGGTATTGTCAGGGCTTGATGCTGTTACTGCCGGGATCGGATTTACTATTACGTTGATTGTATCAGTAGAAATACATCCGCCCGGGCCTGATACAGTAACCGTATAAGAAGTATTTGATACTGGTGCGGTAACAATACTTTGTGTGGTGTTGCTTCCGATAATTCCCGACGTTGGTGTCCAGGAATAAGAAGTTCCGGTTGTCGCAACGTTCATTGTTGCCTGTGATCCAGCGCACACATTAAAATCGGGTCCGGCGAAAACATACGGCGGAGGATTAATAGTTACAACCACACTATCTATGCTGAGACAGTTGTTGTTGTTTCCTGTTACTGTGTATATCGTTGTTGTGGATGGATTCACAGAGATTGATGGTCCTGTGAAATTTCCCGGCTGCCACGTATAAGATGTAGCTCCGGAAGCTGTGAGGGTCGCATTTCCACCCGTGCACATTGCTGTATCATTCGAAACAGTAAGTGGCGGTGCAGCAGAAACAGTAACGATAACAGAATCTGTTGCGGTGCAGCCAAAGCCATTTGTTGCCGTTACCGTGTATGTGGTGGTCACGGGTGGTGTGGCGGTCGGGTTTGCCGTATTTGCACCTGCAATTGTTGAATTGTTCGGTGTCCAGTTGTAGGTGTTTCCGTTCGGACCGCTCGCCAATAAGATCGTGCTGCTGCCTGTGCAGATATTCACATCAGGGCTTGCGGTTGTGCTTGCAGAGGAAATGTTTACCGTTACGTTGTCGGTCGCGGTACATCCGTTTCCATCCGTAACCGTCAGCGTGTAATCTGTTGTGGAAGATGGACAAACGGAAACGTTCGATCCGGAAAGATTTCCGGGCTGCCAGTCATAAGAAACGCCGCCTGTACCCGTGAGATTTGCGCATGAGCCGTTGCAGATCGTTGAATTCGCTCCCGCATTTGCTGATGGCGATGGCGATACTGTAACCTGCGTCGGGCTGGAAGTTGATGTTCCGCATCCGTTTCCCGGCCATCCGCTTCCGGTAACAATTGCCTGGTAATACAATGAGGACGTGAGTGGGCCGGTGTTAAGTGTGTCGTCTGTTTGTCCGGCCATATTAAACCATGTAAGTCCATTAGGAGAAACCTGCCACTGGATCACATTAGATCCCATTCCGGTCAATATCACCTGCGAAGATTGCCCCGAACAAATCGTTGCCGGATTTGCGGTTGCGCTGCCGGGTAAAACAGGGGGTCCCATTGCGATTTGTACGGTATCGTCTGATGATGTGATGGTGAAACAACCGCCACCAGCTGTAACTGTGTAAGTGATTGGCGAGTTGACTGTTGCAATCGGATTCTGAATGTTTGGGTTGCTGAGGCCGGTAGTCGGCTGCCAGGAATAAGTATATGTTCCGCCGGGACATCCGCCCGAAACGATGGCATTCAGCTGAACTGTTGAGCCGGGACAAACAACGTATTGAGCTCCTGTTGCAGTCAGATTGGACGCCGGCGGTGACCCGGGTGTAACAAAGCTGAATGGCCCCATCCATGCGGCAGCTGAATTCGGCTCGCAGAATTCCCTGACGCGCCAGTAGTAAGTTGTTCCCGGACACAACTGGCTAAGCGGAATAACAATGTTGTTATAAGCTTCCAGCGCACATTGGTCATTATAAGGAGGGCCCGGAATGTTCAGCGACGAATGGAACCATGGAATTGTTCCCCAAAGCGTGCTGCTTGCAACCGGCGGCGCTCCGGTAAATCCGTTCGGATCGCATGTTATTTCTACCTGCATCCAATACGGGACGATAGTGGAAGTACCTGCACAGGTTGCAGGATCTGAACTTCCGGAAATGATAAAGTCAGTTGGCCCTAACGTACCCGTAAGTCCAATAATAGGCAGGGCGTGACTTGCGCTTGCCGTTTGCGATAATCCAAGAACAAGGAATAACGCCAGCGCGGAGATTTTAAATATCCGCGAAGTTGAATTGTAAAGTTTTGTCATTGATTTTGTATGATATGTTTGCCCTGAAAAACGATGCGTACTCCTACGCATTTGTTTCAATTACGTTAAAAATGGTTAGGCCGGTTTATTTGGTGTTAGCAAAAATAGGAAAAACTGTCCGTTCCCCCAATACCTTTCAATACTTTTACACACTATATTCCGAAAAAAACCACTTTACAACAGATATTTCCAAAAATGAGCAAAAAACAACAGTCAAAACAGCCGTTTTTATTTGAGGAAGTCCTTAAAGTGCTGAATAACAATAATGGCAAGTCTCTGAATTACAAACAAATAGCCTCGGAGCTAAATGTTACCGATAAAACGGAACGAAGTCTTTTGAGCTCCTTGCTGGCCGACCTTTCCAAAAAAGGATTGATCGAAGAGGTGGAAATCGGTAAATACCGGGGAAAATCGGGACCGAAATCGCTTGACGGGGTAATTGACATTACCCAGTCCGGAATGGCATATGTCAGGTCTGAAGATCTGCCGGAAGAAATCTGCATTGCCCCATACAATACAAATGGCGCGATGCATGGCGATAAAGTAAAGATCAAATTGTTCGCGAAAAAACGCAGCGATGGCCGCCCGGAAGGAGAAGTGCTTGAGGTGCTCCAACGTTCGCGCACAGAGTTTGCCGGTACAATCCGCATTGAAACGCGCGTGGCATTTGTAACGCCCGACAATAAAAAATTCCGCGATTTTTTAATCCCGAAGGACAAGATCGGTAAAGCGAAAGACGGACAAAAAGTGGTGGTGAGGCTGACCGATTGGGAAGATTTTTCCGATCTCCCGCATGGCGAAGTGGTGAAAGTGCTCGGAGACGTTGGCAATAACGATACGGAAATCAACGCGATCATGGTTGAGTATGGCCTGCCGTATGAATTTCCTAAAGATGTGGAAAAAGTGGCAGAGCTTATTCCGACAGAAATTACAGAAGAAGAAATTTCCCGTCGCCGCGATTTCAGAAACATCACCACATTCACCATCGATCCGTTTGACGCGAAAGATTTTGATGATGCGATCTCAGTGAAGAAGCTCGAAAATGGAAATTGGGAAATCGGTGTTCATATTGCTGACGTTTCTCATTATGTGAAACCCGGTTCTATACTTGACAAAGAAGGTTTGGTGCGCGCAACTTCTGTTTATCTCGTTGATCGCGTGGTGCCGATGCTTCCTGAAATTTTATCCAATAATGTCTGCTCGCTGCGCCCGAAAGAAGAGAAGCTCACATTCTCCGCAGTTTTCGAATTGAATGAAGAGGCGGAAGTTGTACACGAATGGTTTGGAAGAACAATTATCAATTCTGACAGACGATTTACCTACGAAGAAGTGCAGACTATCCTTGAAGGTGCTGAAGGTGATTTTAAAACTGAAGTTCATTTGCTGGATACGCTTGCTAAAAAGTTGCGCGCGGCAAGAATGAAAAACGGCTCCATCACTTTCGAACGTGAAGAAGTGAAATTCCATCTCGATGAAAACGGAAATCCGACCGGCGTTTATTTCAAAGTGATGAAAGATTCCAACCAGCTCATTGAAGATTTCATGCTGCTGGCTAATCGTCGTGTTGCGGAATATGTGACGCTGGCAAGAAAGGCCGGTGAAGCGGAAAAAAGAAAACCGGATCTGCGTCGCCCGTTTGTGTATCGCGTGCACGCTTCACCAAGTCCGCAAAAAGTTTTAGAGTTCAGCACATTCGTCGCTACATTCGGCTATAAAATGAATGCCGGCAACGACCGTTCAATTTCCACTTCGCTGAATAAATTATTAAAAGATGTGCAGGGAAAGCCAGAAGCGAACATGATCGAAACGCTCGCGATCCGCACGATGGCTAAAGCAATTTACACCACAGAAAATATCGGCCATTACGGATTAGGTTTTAATTATTACACGCATTTCACTTCGCCCATCCGCCGTTACCCTGATGTGATGGCGCATCGCTTGCTGCAGTATTACATTGACGCAGATGCCGGAAAAAAAGTGGGCAAACCGGCCGACCAGAGTGAGCTGGAGCAGGAATGCAAACATTGTTCAGAAAGAGAAAAGGCGGCGGCAGAAGCTGAACGGGCTTCTATCAAATACAAGCAGGTTCAGTTCCTGCAGGATAAGATCGGGCACGAATTTGATGGTATTGTTTCCGGTGTAACGGAGTTCGGATTTTTTGTAGAGCTTGAAGGAAACAAGTGTGAAGGAATGGTGCACGTGAGAAACCTGCACGACGACCGGTATGTTTTCGAAGCGGAAAAATATTGCATGCGCGGACTGCGGACAGGAAAAATTATTTCGCTCGGCGATAAAGTGCGGGTCGTTATCAAGAGCGCGGATCTTATTAAAAAAATAATTGATTTTGAACTTGCGGGTGATATTGAAAAGAGAGAAGGCGGAAATTCAAACCGTTCATCCGGAAAGTTTTCTGAAACTTCGGGAAAGGATAATTGGAATCCAGGTTTTGGCGGCGGACAAAAGAAAAAAGGAGGTGAAGGACAACGTGGGGAGAAAAAATCCGGCGGCAATTGGCGCGATAAAAAAGGGGGGGGTGAAGGAAAAGGCAGGGGGAAAAAGAGGCGATGAGATAACCTTTCAACCGGCCTTCCTCCTATATAATGTACGATGTGCGGATTACGCTGTATGGTATAACAATGGAGAACATTCACGATAGCAGATTCGTATATTCGTACTATTCGTAATTGTCCCCCACGATGATGACCCTTGCAGAGATTGATGAGTTAACTTTTGACGCCTGGGAAAAAAGGCGTATTGCCCTGCGTGAGTCGTTCGATCTTGCTATGCGGGCGAAGGAGGCGGCGGAAGGTCTTGACTACACCAAAGGTATCGCGGACAGCAGCAAGGTGCTCGGTTATTGTTACTGGCGATTTTCAGATTATTCGCTTTCGCTTACACATTCGCTCAAGGCGCTTAAGATTTACATTGAATTAAATGCGCAGAAAGATGAAGCGGATACTTTAAACAGCATTGGCGCGGTTTACATGTTTCAGAAAGATCATGCAAAGCGGCTGGAATGCAACCTGCGCTGCCTGAAGATCAGGGAGAATGTGGGCGATGAAGAAGGTGTTTCTGGTTCGCAGAATAATATCGGTGAAACGTATTTTGAAATGGGCGACCCGGATAATGCGCTCATCTGGTTTTATGCGAGCCTGAACAATCCGTCCGTTTCACCGCAGATCAAAGCGTGGGCAACGCACAACATCGGAAAAGTATATGTTTCTCAAAAGGCTGTTGAAAAAGGGATCGAATATTTCATCAACAGCCTTGAAGTAAGCGAACATGCGAATTACGATGTGCTCTCGTCCGTAACGTGCCTGGAATTGTCTGCTGTTTATTTCGGGATTAAAAATTTCAAACAGTCAGAACATTTCGCAACCAAAGCGCTGGGCATAGCAGAAAAGACCGGCTCGAAAGAAGAAGTGAAGAATGCTCTTTTCCTGATTGCGCAGATCAAAGAAAGCGTCGGCAACCTGGAAGATGCGTTGTTCTTTTATAAAAAACATCATGCCACGCACATTGAAATTTTCAATGAAGTAAATGTGCAGCGCATCCGTGATATTGAATTTCAGTATGAAATTGAACGAATAACGAAAGAAGCGGAAATAGAGCGGCTGAAAACGGTGGAGCTGCGCGCGGCAAACCTGGAAATTGAAAATCAAAAACGTTTATTAGAGCACAGAAATGTGGAGATCATCGACAGCATTAAATATGCGCGGCGCATTCAGCAGGCTTTATTAAAAGACGAAGAGCATGTCTCGAAACATTTGCCTGCGCACTTTATTTTATACAAGCCGAAAGACATTGTAAGCGGCGACTTTTACTGGGTGCTTGAAAAAGGCCCTCACCTTTACGTTGCAGTTGCTGATTGTACGGGCCACGGCGTTCCGGGCGCATTCCTGACAATGCTGGGAACGTCTTACATAAATGAAATCACCAGCAGAGATGATCTTCCTTCACCGGCACAGATCCTTGATGAGCTGAGAGTAAAATTTGTAAAAGAGCTGGGCGCCGACGGAGAAACGAAAGACGGAATGGATATTTCGATGATCAGGATCAATTATAAAACGCGCGGTGTGGTTTGGGCGGGCGCAAATAATCCGTTGTGGATAATCCGGAAAGGCGCTGCTGAAGTGGAAGAGATCAAAGCAAATAAACAAGCCATTGGTTTAATGCGCGCTCCTTCCATGTTCACCGATCACGAATTAAAATTGGCAGTAGGCGATACGGTTTATTTATTTACCGATGGGTATCCCGATCAGTTCGGCGGTGAGCGTGGAAAAAAATTCAAGTACAAACAATTGAAAGATGTTTTACTTGCCAATAATCATTTGTCGCCGCAACAGCAAAAACAATCGCTTGATAAAGTGTTTTCAGATTGGCGTGGCGATCTTGAGCAGGTGGATGACGTCTGCATAATTGGTATGCGTTTATGATAGACGGTCTGCATAATTGGTATGCGTTTATGATAGACTGTCTGCATAATTGGTATGCGTTTATGATAGACTGTCTGCATAATCGGAATGCGGCTGTAGGAAATGTGCTGGCCCGGTTTCATCAACGCAACGACGATCGTTGTGCCATCAAACAGGGCCTGCACATCTGTACTTTATCTTTCGGTCAGAAAATTTCTTTTTTCTATTTATTCGTTTTGAAATTTTTGTCGTTACCGTATTTCAACGGATTTGTTTTGCTGGCCCAGCACCAGCCGCCCCTGAAATTTTGCCTGTGGTATTCGGTGCCGAACAGGCCGAGGAAACCGTCTTTCCAAAGGTATTCATCGCCGGTCGGGTAACCGAGGTATGATGTTGCACCGTTCCCGCTGGTGCCGACATACGCTTTCCAGATAAGGCCTTTGACGAGATATACATTCGAGTTGTTGTTCTCTTTCATTATTCCCGAAGCTGCGCCGCCTTTGGTTTCAAAATCGATGATCTGACCGCTGCCCCAACCATGCACTTCCGATTGCGGATAGCCGATCTTTGGAGTACCGCCTACTGCCACAAGCTTGTTCCAGAAATTATTCGGCACATAAAAAATCTGGTTTGTGTTTTTGTAAGCGGGCTTCATCAGCGCACATTGTTTTGCATCGAGCTTTTTAAAATCGACGAGCTCGCCATCGCTCCATGCATGAACAGTTGAAATGGGCGCACCAAGTGTGCCGATCTTACCTTTTTCAAGAAATTTGCTCCACCATGCGCGCGGCAAATACCATGCATTCGCATCACTGGAAAGCCGCATAATGGAGCTCGTGCCGGTCGGACTATTAAAATCCATGATCTCTGCTTTTTGTCCGCCTTCTTCCCATATGTGTATATCGGATATGTGGTGACCGATGCTGGCCTGGCCCCCGGCTGAAACGTATGCATTTTTGAATACCTGGTTCTTGAAAAGGTTGCGGATATCGGAGCGCATGCTTCCTGCCTGCCATAGCGCGTTTGTAATTCCCGGTGTGCCGGTGAGCGGTGCGCCGGAAACTTTTTTGTTTTTCGATTGGGCATTCATGAGGTCCTTGTAATAAATAAGATCGCCATCTGCGGTGGTCGACATATATCCTAAAGGGCCGCCATCGTCTGCATCGCCTCCCGAAATTTTGTCGGTCCAGCCCATCATTTTATAAAAATGACAAACCCCATGGAGCCATTCGTGAATGAAAACCTGTCCATGAAATTCTTCCATGTTGTAGTTGGATGGAATAAAAGCGATGGCTGCGCCTTTCATATCCGCCGGTTTATAGCTGCCCCATCCATTAACAGACCATCCCTGTGCGGTAAGCCCTGTGCTGCTGTTGGCCGGAACAATAATAAAAATGGTGTCGTACTGTCCCCATGAAAGCGTAAAGCCCGGCACGGCGGCTTGCATTGCTTTTTCAAAATCGGCGGGATGAAGAAACGGCGAATCTTTTGTGCCGTTCTTAATAAGGCTGAGGTTCCTGAGCGTTTTCGGCGTGTCGTTGATGGTAAGCGACATCGTAACGTTTGAATTCAGCGCATTGACATGGCTGGCAAAATCTTTTAGTCCGTTAATTGCCTCGTCCTTTTTTGTTTTGGTTGGCGAAAGGGACAGTGAATCTTTAATGTTTTTGCCATTGATCGTAACATCGACATTGTCGAAGATCACAGCGAGGGCATTGAATTGAGTCATGATAGGTTATGTCTTTTTGGTTTATCTTCAAATATATGTTTTTGGGTGTAGACAATAAATTATTTAAGAATTTGTAGCTTATTATTTATAAAAATATACTGCAAATGCGTTAGTAAAGCCCGGGTGTTTGATGCGGTTGCAGGAAATGTGCAGATTAATAATGTGCAGATGTGCAAATTCCGCTTGATGTTTCTGCGTTTGCTGCGGGAATGTATACAGTGGAAAATTGTTGCGGATGGCGTTAAGCAGGTGAAATGCTTTCGGTAGCCGGGAAATAAATTCTCTGTGAACTCTGTAGCTCCGCGAGAAACAAAACACGCTGCGGATTTCTCGCAGAGCTACAGAGTTCGCAGAGAATATTTTAAACTATTATTTCTTTATCAGCACAATCTCTGTCGTTGATAATTTCAATACGGAATAGGATTTTGTATTGCACTTTATCCAATCATCCATATGGTCGGTTGGCTTGTTTTGATCCATCTTATAAAAATCCATTGTAAGGGTTCTTTTACAATTATTTGCTTTAAATTTTCCCGAACACGTTTTTGGAGAATGGATTACATTGGGGTCTGGAAAATCTATTTCAAATTCATCCTTTTCAAAACTTCCGAATTTCATTACCGGGTATTTTTTTAATGTATCTCCGGAATTCCCAACAACAATTTTCCACATTGGAAATGGTGTAATAAAATGTAATGTGTCCAATGAGAAAAACCCTGCACTATCAACTTTCTGATCCAGGTACCAATTTGTCTGGCGTAAATGGTGGGAAGAAATTCTTCGGGCGCCAAAGAAACATAGCGACAATACTAAAATGAAAACGATGTTCCTTTTATGGGCCATAATTTATAACAGAAAAGAGCCTTCCCAACAATTCTGTCGGGAAGGCTCTTTTTTTTTGCGGCGTATCACGATTCGTATATTCGTACGATTCGTTATTCGCTCCCTTATACCTGGTTAATCTTTTTGGTCAGCTCGTCTTTGTAAGAGCCTCCGATCGGGATCGGCTTCTTCTCATCTTCGAGCATTAAATTCGGCGGCTCGATTGCGGTGATCTTGTCGATGCGCACGATGAAGGAACGGTGAACACGCACAAACTCATTCGGAGAAAGCTTGCGTTCAATATCTTTCATTGTCGAGTGAATCGTGTAGCGCGCGTTTGAAGTGTTGATAACAACATAATCTTTCAACGCTTCGATGAAATAAATATCTTTTGTGCGCACCTTCACTAATCGCGAGTTTGATTTTACGAAGATGATGTCTTTGCTGTCTTTGTTTTCTACAATGCTGTAAAGGAAATCTCGCTCCTTGCGGACTTCGGTTTCTTTCTGGTGTTTGTAGAGCGCCATTTCAATTGAAGTGCGCAGATCGATTTCTTTGAATGGTTTGATGATATAGCCGTATGGCTCGGTGATCTTGGCTTTGCTGAGCGTGCTTTCGTCGGCGTAAGCGGTAAGATAAATGATCGGGACATTAAAACGTGCGCGGATCTGTTCGGCTGCGTCAATACCGCTCATATCGCCTTTGAGCATGATGTCCATGAGCACGAGGTCGGGTATGTGCTCTTCGGCGGCCCGAATGGCATCTTCGCCATTTGAACAGATTGCAACGACATTGTAACCCAGCTTTCGCAGGCTCATCTGAATGTCTTTTGCGACAATACTCTCGTCTTCAACAATAAGGATGTTCGTTTTTGACATGGTTGTAGCGTTTGCGGATCAGGTCGAAAATTCGATGGTGAATTTAGTGCCTTTTTTTGTATCCAGCCTGATTTTACCGTTGATTTGCTCTACAAGAGAGACAACAAGCTGTAATCCCAGCGATTCCGTGTTTCTGAAATCAATTTCTTTTGGCAGGCCTTTTCCGTTATCAGTGATGTTTATTGTGATGTTTCCGTCTTTTTCTCTTATGGTAATATCGATTTTTCCTTGTTTTCCCACAGGAAAAGCATACTTGAGCGAATTGGTGAGCAGCTCGTTAATGATCAGCCCGCACGGAATGGCAGTGTCAAGATTCAGCTGAATATCATCCAGGTCGAGATTCAGAAGCGGAGGCGAATCAGTTGCCGCGTATGAATGCACAAGGTTCCTGCTGATATTTTCCACGTATTCCCTGAAGCTGATATTAGAAAAATCTTTGGTCTGGTAAAGGCTTTCATGTACAAACGCCATCGACTTGATGCGGTTCTGACTTTCGAGCAGTATCTCCAGCACACGTTTATCTTTTACATAGGACGATTGTAAGTTCAGGATGCTGGAGATCACCTGCAGGTTGTTTTTTACACGATGGTGCACTTCTTTTAGCAGCACTTCTTTTTCTTTGAGCGACAGGCGGATCTGCTCATCCACCATTTTTTTGTCGGTAATATCATTTGCGATGCAGGAGACCTCCACCACACGCTCGTTCTCGTCAAAGATCGGGTTAAGGAAAATTTCGCGCCAGGATGCTTCTCGATCTTTGTGCGTTGCAGTTTGAAAACTTTGGGATGAGCCTGCAAAAGTCTGGGCCAGCTTCTGGCTCCAGAACTCATTATCCTCGTCTGTCGAAATCATTTTTCCGACGCCCATTGAAAGGCCCACATACGCCGTTATCCCAAAATGATGCTTGATCCAGTCTGCCTGGTTTTGATTAAACGACGTCAGCTTCGTGTTTTTGTCGATGGTCCAGATCATGTGCGAGCTGCTTTCGAACACCGCGTTGAGCTTGGCGGCCTGGATGCGTATCTGCTCTTCGGCGCGGCGTTTTGGGGTAAGATCTTCGTATACGTACACAAAATAAAGTGGCTTAAGATCTTCACTTCTCACCAGCGATATCGTCACGTTTACAATTACCGTGCTGCCGTTCTTGTGGCCGTAACGGTGCTCGTCAATAATTCTTTCAAATCCTCTTTCAATAAATTCTTTTCCTGCAGGGAGCCTCGACAGGTCGCCCGGCTTACGTAATTCGTGCACGGTTTTTTTGCGCATTTCCTCTGCGGAGAAACCAAGCATGTCGCACAGGCGTTGATTTACATCGATGTAAGAATCGTTATCGGTTCCGACAAGGGCGATCCCGATATACGCCTGGTTATAGATAGCGCGGTATTTTTCTTCATTCAGCCGCAGCTCTTTTTCGGCGCGTTTTGCATCCGTGATGTCGCGGGAAACACCCATCGAACCTACGACATTTCCTTTTTCATCTTTCAGAACACTGGCAGATAAAAGCGCGGTAAATGTTTCGCCGTTTTTTTTCTTGTTGGCGACTTCTCCCTGAAAGTTGCCTATACCCTCTTCCAACTGTTCCATCACTCCAATACGCTGCGATGGGTCGAGATATAAAAATGAAACGTGCCGGCCTATCACTTCTTCAGGTGAATAACCGAACGACTGCTGTGCGGCCCTGTTGAATTCTGTAATTCTACCCTGGTTGTCGGAAGCACAGATCATATCAAGCGAGCTGTCAATAAGCAGGCGCAGGTTTTTCTGTGCAGAGAACAATTCACTTTCTGTGCGTTTTCTTTCTTCCACCTCTTTTGTCAGTATCCTGTTCGATTCTTCCGCAAGCTGCGCACGCATCTGCTCTTTTTCCAGTTGTCGTTCGGCGTTAATATTGCGAAGGAAAATCAGGATAGCAGGCTTTCCGAGATAATTATAAATACTCGGGCGGGTTTCTGCCTCTACAACCGACCCATCAGGGTGCTGGATCTTTATAATTTCAAAGGGAACTTGTTGCCCCTCTTTAATTTTCTGGATCCTTTCTGCCGACTTTACCTGCTGATCGGGCGGAAGGAATTCCATAAACTTAAATCCGACAAGATCGGCGATACCGGAAATGGCGGTGGCCGCTTTGTTGGAATAAATAATTTTCTGGTCGAATCCCGCAATGATAATTCCATCCGGGTTTTGCTCAACGAGTGATTTATAGCTTTCCCGGCTTTCCATCATTTCAAGCTCGGACTTTTTGCTTGCTGTAATGTCGCGCGTAATTCCGTCGATGGCAATTATCCTTCCCGCTTCATCATAGGTTGGATTATATCTTGTCTCGGTCCAGATATTCGCTCCGTCCTTGCGGATGTTGCGCAGAATCATTGGTGAATTTATTTCAGGGCGGCCTGCAAGAATTTCTTCGGTGGAATTATGCAGCAGGCGTACATCTGAAGGAAATGTAATTTTCTGAATGAGAAAAGGGTCGGCATAAAATTCTTCGGGTGTATAACCCATGATCGTTTCAGCAGAAGGGCTTACGAAAACGTAACGCTGTTCAGGAAAGAACCGGTAGCGGAAAACCATGTCGGAAGCGTTCTGCGCCACCACACGAAAACGCTCTTCACTTTTGATGAGCTTTTCTTCGGCCGTTTTTTGTTCCGTTACGTCACGCGCAACGCCGAACATCTCTGTCAGGTTGCCTTCTTCATCAAACCATGGCGTAACACGCTCTTCGATCCAGATGTATTCATTGGTCCCGGGACGACGGAATCGATAGTAATATAATTTCGGAAGCTTTTCTTTCTGCAACGCTTCAGAAGTGATCCTGATCTTCTCGAGATCTTCCGGGTGATAATATTTCAGGAAGATGTCTTTATCGTTGAGAAAAGCTTCTTTCGAAATTCCGAAAACGGTCTCGATGCTTTCGCTGACGAATTTTATGCGCTGTCCGGAATCTTTGCGCAGATCGATATGATAAATTGTTTCGTCGATCGTGTTGAGCACTTTCTCGAGCGACATCCTGCTCTCGCGTAACGCCCGGTCAGATTCGATACGCTCGCTAACATTCCGGATGATACCGAGGTTGGCCGTATATTTTCCTTCAGAATCAAATTGCGGAAATACGGTTTCTTCGAGCCAGACGTATTCATTAGATCCGGCATGCAGGAAACGGTAAATAAATGTCTGCTGTTGTTTTTCCGTGCGTAGCTTCCTTGCAGTTGCATAAACGCCCGGAAGATCGTCAGGATGACAACGGTCTACCAATCCTGCGGTATCTGTAATGTAATGATCTGCGGTAATTCCAAGAATTTTTTTCAGCTGCGGGCCGACATAACGCACCAACTTTGATCCGTCGGAATTTATCTCGATGAAATAAACAAACTCTTCAATCTTCCCGAGCACAGTATTGACCAGATCGCGATCGGACGAAAACAGGTTTTCATTAAAATCCATTCTAACGTCCGGGCGATAATTATCATCCGCATTTTCGAAACGGTCAATACGCTCCTGACTCCGCCCGAGTTCGTCGATCAGCTCTTTTTTTGTCCAGGAAGAATAATTTTTTTTCACGGGGTCTTTTCAGGAACAGATCAATTATTGCCGCCCTCGGCATCTCTTCCTCTTGGGTCTTCAAATCTTACACGGACGCCATCGAATTTAACTTCGACATCATCCTCGAAAGTTACGGTGAGCGAAATATAGCCCTCTTCATCAAAATATTTCCAGTCGCCGTCCCTTCTGCCATAAACAAATTTTCCTTCCTGCCACACTCTCCCGTTCTCATACCACCAGCTGTGTTTCCCGTCCGGCTGACCGTTAATAAAAGTTCCAAGGAATCTTTTTTCTCCGCTCGCCGTATACGTGTGCTTCCATTCGCCATTGCGTTCGCCGGCAGAATAATCACCTTCCTCCCGATAATCGTCGATCTGGAAAAACCAGCGACCTTCTTTAAGTCCATCAACATATTCTCCTTGCGTAATAATTACACCGCCATCATTGTATTCTGTCAATATTCCATTGCGCAGGCCGTCTGTATAAATTTCTTCGCGAAGGAGCTGTTCATTTTCATAAAACCACTTCCACGTGCCGACAGGTCTTCCTTTAGTATCGTATTTTCCAACCTGGTCAGTTTTTCCGTTCTCATACAAATATTTCCAGCTCCCCACTTTTACACCGTCTTTGTAATCGCCTTCGCCTTTCAATTCGCCGGTCTCATAAAATTCCTGCCAATGCCCCTGCTTAATGCCGGCCTGGTCATACACTCCTTTTCCTACCAGAATTCCTTCAAGATAAACCTCTGCCCCGACAATAGTTCCTGAATCAGAATACAAACGAAATACACCTTCCGGAACTCCGTCTTTATAATTTCCTACTTCTTTTGGTCTGCCATTCGCATGGTAAGTGGTCACTGTCTCGATCTTCGCCAGCTCCGGCGGATTTTTTACCAGCACTCCATTTTCCCATTTTGTGATATTCACTAAATTCCCAAATGCGTTATATTCTTTGAAGTAACCGTTCTTCTTGTCATTGAGGTAATGCCCCTCATTTTTTATTTTTCCGTTTTCATAAAAATCTTTCCATGCGCCCTGTTTTAATCCGTTTGCATCACGGCGATTTAAGCGTTCGGCATTTTTTATAAATCCTGCTTTGTATTCTGTAATGGTGATAATAATTCCTTCCGTATCGTATTCATATCCCACACCCTGCTCTTTTCCTTCTACAAACGGCGTGATCTTCTGTAATTTTCCCGAGTCATAATAATTCTTCACCGGACCCTGTTTCATATTATTCACATACGTTTCTTCAGTCACCACTTTTCCGTTCTCATCGTATGTTTTTAATGCACCGTTCTTCTTTGCTGCGCGATAATTATATTCGAATGTCAACCTTCCGAGTTCGTTATAAAATTTCCATGTGCTGTCGAGCTCGAAATTTTTCCGGTTGCCTTCCGATTTTATTTTTCCGTTCTGGTAATACGTTTTCCAATAACCATCCGGTTTTCCGCCACGCATGGGGCCTTCGCTGGAAAGTCTTCCGTTTTCGTAATAAAATTTATTATAACCGTTAGGGTCCTGTGGAACTTGTGTTGTTTGTGCTGAGGAGTAGCTGACAAAAACAAAACTTAAAAAAATAAATAAAAAAATACGTTTCATCTTATTGTGTCGTAAAAATGGTGATGATGGAATATTCTGAATCGCCCCATGGATAATGTGCTTTCATCCTGCATTCATATACCGATGCCGGAAGAAGCCCGGTTATTGAAGCTGCTTCGACGCTTCCGAAATTCCAGTTGGTTAGGGTGATCCAATCTGGAGCATTTTGTAATTTGTATTGAAGATCTAATGAAATAAGATTGTTTTTAAAATATCCGTTTGTGAATCCCTGCTCGCCTGGGCTGGCAAACCATAAACCCAGATCTGCATGATCTGTAAATGCTTGCACTCCCAGCACACGCGGTGTGATGCTTTTTATCAGCCAATAGCCATCTATTACCATTCCATAATCTCCGTTACTGTTGTAATGGGGATATTCGGTAATAGCCATTTCATAATGACCTATTTTTAAATTTTTCTCTTTTATTTTCACTTCTCCGCGTTCAGAAAAATCCGGTCTGTCATAATTATTATAGAACGACTCTTTTCCTTCTTTGATCACCAGCACTACTCCGTATGGACCAACTGCTTCTGTTCTCCAATGACCTTCCAATTCAGGGTGAACTTCAATTGCTTCCTTTTTGCAACCCATAAATGAGGCAGCTAATACAACGAAAAATAATATGGAGTTACCTGCTTTCATCTTATTGGGTTGGTTTGAAGTTATAATTACTAAACAATAACCGATTTATTCACTGGCCGTAAAATCTATAATCCGAACTGCGCCGATAATTCCAGCATACGCCTTATCGGTTTTGCCGACTGTTCAATCAGCTCCGCCGACATGGTAATTTCGGGCGATTCGTCCCTTAAACAAATATACAATTTTTCAAGGGTGTTTAGCTTCATGTGAGGGCAATCGTTGCAGGCGCAATTATTCGTTGGTGGAGCGGGAATAAAGGTCTTTTCCGGCGATTCTTTTTCCATCTGGTGGAGTATGCCGGTTTCTGTTCCAACGATGTATATTTTTGACGGATCTTTTTTTGTAAAATTTAACAGTGCGGTAGTAGATCCTATAAAGTCTGCCAGCTGTAAAACGGCTTCTTCGCATTCAGGATGTGCAATAAATTTTGCTTCGGGATGTTTTGCTTTTAAACGGGTAATTTTCTCAAGCGAAAATATCTCATGTACCATGCAGGATCCATCCCACAGCACCATATCTCTTCCCGTTTGTTTGCTGATGTATCTTCCCAGATTTTTATCCGGCGCAAAAATTATTTTCTGGTCCGGCGGAAGACTTCTTACAATTTTTTCTGCGTTGCTCGAGGTGCAGATAATATCACTTAGCGCTTTTATTTCTGCGGTGCAATTGATGTAAGTGATAACAATGTGATCGGGATGTTGTGCTTTGAATGCAGCGAATTTATCGGGTGGGCAAGAATCGGCGAGCGAGCAGCCGGCACGAAGATCCGGCAGTAAAACTTTTTTTCCGGGATTTAAAATTTTTGCTGTTTCGGCCATGAAATGCACGCCGGCAAAAACGATAATATCTGCTTTGGTTTTTGCTGCTTCCTGCGCAAGACCGAGGCTATCCCCGATAAAATCGGCCACATCCTGAATATCGCCTTCCTGGTAATAATGCGCGAGCAGTACAGCATTCTTTTCTTTTTTTAGTTTTTTGATCGCTGCAAATATATCAAGGTCCGGTTCGATACCACAGCCTTTTTTTTCAGGTGCCCAATTCTCTTTATACATCATATATTCTTTTTAAAATAAAATCTATTACTACTATTAGCTTGTTAGAACGGTTGGAAAAAAACTGTGGTATGTCTTGTCTTCATGAGTTATCACCTCCTGATAACATGATTTCAACAGCTTTTTTTCTATAAGTACCTGATATGCTGATTTATTTTGAGGTTATTAACATCTTGTGAATTAAAAATAGTGATCGTCTTTGTTCATTGTTTTTTCAAAAATAATGGCTCGTTATGTGTTGACAATTCGCCTTTGTAATCTTTTTAACAAAAGTCTTTTTATGATTTAATTATGCTAAGGAGAATTGATTTCCATTAAACCAAGAATAGTTTTGTGGAAATAATTCACCGCTTTTTAATCTTTCAACAGGTTTTGTGTTCATAAACTCATATCTAAATAGCTTAATATCAAGGTTCATTTTTTCTGACAGCGCTTGCAATGTTCACATCAATCAACTATAAAATCAGGTTATTGATTCTGAACAAGGCAAACACCTTAACTTTACCCCGAATTATAGTCCGGATCCGGGCCCAAAAAGCGCCGATCACATTCCATTCAGTAAAAATAACAAGAAAGATGGCTGCTATTTCCATTGCAATCGGCGCAGATCATGCCGGAGTTCAGTTAAAAACAACACTTATTGACTATTTAAAGTCATTGGGACATACCGTGGAGAACTTCGGTACGGATTCTGAACAAAGTGTTGATTACCCGGATTTTGCTCATCCTGTTGCCAATGCTGTGGAAGGAGGGAAAGCAACATACGGCATTCTTATCTGTGGATCTGCCAATGGAATAAGTATGGCGGCCAATAAGCATAAAGGTATACGGGCGGCAATCTGCTGGAGAAAGGAAGTTGCGGAGCTGGCCCGCCTGCATAATGATGCGAATATTATTTCATTGCCGGCACGATTCATTACTGAGGAAGAAGCAAAAGAATGCGTCGATATATTCCTGGCAACAGCATTCGAAGGCGGAAGACATGCTAACCGGGTAGATAAAATTGCAGCTGGTTGCTAATGTCCGGCACACTTAATGATTAGGTATTAAATCCATTCTCCATCGCCCGCGCAAATGAAATTTTCCAAGCTCTGCTTTATTTTGCTTTTATTTTCTGCAACTTTTTTACAGGCGCAGGTTGTGTTGCCATATTCCATTAATAAGGAAGGGCTGCCATCAGACACTGCAAGGCTCGCGGTTTCACACACCAACGACGGATTAAAACCGGGTTCTTTCGCTTTGATTGGCATACAGGAAAAAGACGTGGCGCCCGACTTTGTATTGTATGACACTGCAGGAGTTCCATGTCAGCTGAGCAAATTACTTGCCGAAGGAAAACCCGTTTTACTTGTTGCTGTTTCTTATACATGTCCGCAATCCAGGCAAGGAATTGGAACACGATTACGGGAACTTTCTCAGCGTTTTGGCAATGTGATCAATATCCGGCTTATTTATATTATTGAAGCGCACCCTGCTTCACCAGATGTGTGTCCCTATACCGGCGTTGCCTATACAACAGAAGCCAACGTGCGCGACAGCGTTTTGTTCCGCCAGCCGAAAACGTATCTCGAGCGCAAAGAAATTGCAAAAGAGCTGATCCGCGACCTGAATGTTTCTGTCCCTGTTCTCATTGATTCGCCCGATAATTCCTGGTGGCTCAATTTTGGGCCGGCGCCAAATAATGCATACCTGATCACACCATCGGGAATGGTTTATAAAAAATATGCATGGCTTGCCAACCCGAATTTCGGAACAGACATTACCATTTTGCGAAGAGATGAAACGGCAATGAAAACCGATTTTTCAAAAAAGGTTTATATCGAAAAAGGACAAGAGCTAAACGGCCGCTCAACGCTATATGTAAATGGCCAGCATTACAGCCTTGACATATTTAATGCTTCAGGAAAAATTCTTCATCACAAGGATAATGTAGACGCCGCTCAATTGGATCTTGACAAAATCAGGCTTCCAAAAGGCGAATACAGGATCGTGGTAAAAACCATAGAGGGTTATTCCTATTGCCTTCCGTACTCCCGCGAATAAGGAAGGATTAATTTCATAATTAACAAAAGGGCTGTGCAAAACCTTTCTTGGGATTGTACATAGAAGGTTCATCGTCCTTTATCTTTGTTATACATGAACAGAAGAATTTTCTTTCCCGCTTTAATTGTTGTTTCAGGATTTTTATTTTTTGCTTTTAACGAAGACGATGAGTCGGCGAAAAAAAAATACGCAGAAACAATTACTGCCGAAGATCTGAAAAAGCATCTTTCCGTTATCGCTTCAGATGAATATGAAGGAAGGGAAACCGGGAAGAAAGGTCAGCATATGACTGCAGAATATCTCGCTGCGCAATTTAAATCGTTCGGAATTCCGGAACTTCCTGCAGGCGGGTATTACCAGAACGTGCCGCTTATTCAGCTCAGGCCGGGTGACGGATCGGTTAAAACAACAACACAGATTTTTTTATTCGGCACCGATTTTTATTATACAAACGGCATTGAAGACCAGCAGGTGCATATTGAGAATATTGTTTTTGCCGGTTATGGCATCCAGGATATCCGCAAGGATTATGACGGGCTTGATGTAAGCGGTAAAGCGGTAATGGTGCTTGCCGACGAGCCGATGGACAAAAAAGGAAAATCGATGATCACCGGTACAAAAGAGCTTTCGCCGTGGACCACGAACCGCAGGAGAAAATCTGCAGAAGCCCGGAGTAGAAAAGCAACAGCGCTCCTGGTTATTGTTCCCGACTTTCAAAACCGTTACCGACAGAACAGAAGAAATATAGAATCCCCTACGCTGCAGCTGGATGTCGAAAGCAAAATGAAAGGCGATGTGGACATGCCGGTTATTTACATCAGCAAATCAATGGCCGATCGTTTATTCGCTGAGGGAAAGCAAAAGCAAACTACAGACAAGCTGATCGCTAAAGCCAAAAATAAAAAAGCACAGTCGCATTTTTCCTTTGCACAGCCGATTGACATTTCCATTATCCGCAAATCGGAAAAAATAAATTCTGAAAATGTGCTTGGCTACCTCGAAGGAAGCGATCTGAAAAACGAGCTTGTAGTGGTTACCGCACACATGGATCATCTCGGGAAAGACAGCTCTGTGGTTTTTAATGGCGCGGATGATGACGGCAGCGGAACAGTGGCGGTGCTTGAAATGGCGGAAGCATTTGCTAAGGCGAAAAAGGAAGGACACGGTCCGCGGAGAAGCATTTTATTTATGCTGGTCACCGGGGAAGAAAAAGGATTACTCGGATCGAAATGGTACACAGACTATCCTGTTTTTCCATTGGAGAATACGGTATGCAACCTGAATATTGACATGATCGGCCGCATTGATCCCGCGCACAAGAACGATACAAATTATGTTTACGTGATTGGCTCCGACAGATTGAGCAGCGAATTAAAAGTGATCAACGAAAAAAACAACGCGCGTTACACCGGCATGCTGCTCGATTACAAATACGATGTGCCGAATGAGCCGAATAATTTTTACGGGCGCTCAGATCATTACAATTTTGCCAAGAATAATATTCCGATTGCGTTTTTCTTCAATGGAACACACGCCGATTATCACAAGGAGTCGGATGAAGTTTCAAAAATTAATTTCCCGTTAATGGAACGTCGCGCGCGGTTAGTGTATTACGATTGCTGGGAAATAGCCAACCGCGATAAGCGATTGGTGGTAGACGGAAAAAAAACAAAATAGCTATGGAACCTGCAGAACAATTTTCAATTGCCGCGGAAAAGAATGTTTTCGATCCCGCACATCGCGCCAAGCTGCAGTTTAATATTGCGCAGTACGAGAAAAAAGTTGTGCAGGGTAAAGAGCAATATTCAAATCTTGAGCTGGCTAAAACACGCGCTGCCGGATTAAGAAACAAAACCATTGAGCATCTCGACAAATACCTGATTGAATTTGAAGCGAACTTTATAAAGCGCGGCGGAAAAATCATCTGGGCCCAGGACGCAGCTGAAGCGTTGCGTGAAATTTCGCAGGTGCTGAAAAAAAACAATGTGACCACCGTCGTGAAATCAAAGTCGATGGTGACGGAAGAGATCGGGCTGAACAAATATCTGGCAAGCACAGGAATTGAATCGATTGAAACAGATCTCGGCGAATTTATACAGCAGCTTGCAGGCGAAGCTCCTTATCACATCGTTACGCCTGCAATGCATCACTCCAAGGAAGATGTAGCAAAACTTTTCCACGAGAAAATGGGGACGCCCGAAAATCTCACTCCGGCACAGATCATGAACTGGACGCGCGATCACCTGCGTGAAAAATACAAGACTGCCGGCGCGGGAATTACGGGCGCAAATTTTCTTGCCGCCGATATCGGTGCAATTTCTGTTTCGGAAAATGAAGGAAACGCGTTAATGTCGATGTCATTTCCCAAAATTCACATTGTTGTTACAGGAATTGAAAAGATCATTCCTTCCTTTAAAGACCTTGATCTTTTTGATGCGCTTCTTGCCACCTACGGAACAGGCCAGCGCCTCACTACGTACAATTCGCTCATCACAGGTCCGCGCCAGGCAGGAGAAACAGATGGCCCCGAAGAATTATATCTAGTGCTGCTCGACAATGGCAGATCCAACGTGCTTGCGCAAACAGAACAACGCCGCGCGCTTAATTGTATCCGTTGCGGCGCCTGCCTGAATGCCTGCCCGGTTTATGAAGGAGTTGGCGGACATGCATATGGCACCGTGTATAGCGGCCCGATCGGTTCTGCGCTTATGCCACATATGGGTGGACTAAACGAATACAAACATCTTGCGTATGCATCTACAGGCTGCGCGCGATGCACAGAAGTTTGCCCGGTAAAAATTGATGTGCATAAATTATTACTCTACAATCGCCGCGACGCTATGAATGCGGGATTTGTTTCCAAAACCGAAAACATGATGTGGTTTTTCTGGAAAGGAGCAATGCTGAAAAGAAGTAAAATGGATAAGGGTGGCGCCAAGCTCAAGAATTTTATGATGCGCCAGTTCTTCCGCAAATCATGGGGTGAACGAAGAGAGTTGCCGGGCGTTGCACCTAAATCCTTCAACCAGCTCTGGCGGGAAAGAAAGGGCATTAAATAACGTGAGGTAACGAAAAACGAAAAGGTTCAAAAAACGAAATCAGTTGATCGTTTTTGTGCTCTTTCGTTTTTCGTACTCTTTCGTTTTAATTTCGTTTTTCGTACCCTTTTTAAATTACTTCAAAGATCACCAACAGGGCGTAGATGATGGCGATGAGTCCGAAGATGCCGAGGTAAATAAATCCACCGCCCGGAATAAATACAACAAATCCGTATCCGAGCAGCCAGAAAATAAGATCGACAAGAAAATGAACTCCAAGACCGTCGGCGAGCAATACTGCTAGTGGCGGAAGAATGATTGCGAGAATAATAAGAAGGAAAAGCGCTACAGCATGCTCATCATCACCATCATGGGCGGGAGATGGCTTTACCGGTTGAGGCGCGGTCACGGTTTCTTTTTCCTTATAAACCGGCTTGCCCTTTTTGAAGGGCTGCGGAGTTGAAAAATATTTTGGTTTTTCTTTAACAAGGGTATTTGAATTGGCAACAGGCATTGTCGGACGGGAAATATTTTCCCCAACTGTTGCATTGTTTTCCTCAGCAGCCTTGGCCACGCGCACCTGTTCTTTTTCAGGTTTGGTTTCCTGCGCAACTGGTTTCTCAATTACACGATCTTCACGCACCTGTACATAATATCCCTTTCTGTAATGACGTTTTTCAATGCTTACATCCCTGAACACGCCGCATGAAGAAAAAATAAAGGCAATAAGAAAGACGAACAAATAAGTAGTTGTTTTCATGACTTTTTTGGGTTGAATATTTTTTTAATTGTAATTGTTCAACTCCATAAAAAGCAAATTGTCTGCCACGCCAAAGCAAAAGCCCCGTAGCGGATTTACCGTACGGGGCTTTTAATGCGAACAGATTCGTTTACGCTACGCGAAACAAACGATTAATGCGAAGATAATTCCGGGAAGGAAGAAAAGGAGGGTAAGGATCAGATCCAGCCAGAAGTTAAGCCCGATGCCGTCTACAAGGAATACGGCAAGAGGTGGAAGAAGAATGCAAAGTATAACGAGTAAAACCGCCGATACATCACCGTCGGAATGGTTCATTTTCTTTTTTGATTTCGGCTGGAGCGTTGGCTGGCTTTGCGTCTGTGTGTTTTTTTCGACAGCTACAACCGGATTAACAGTTACATTTTTTGCTTTTGTAGTGTTTGATTTTACAGCAGGTTTTTCAGATGCGACAGGTGCGATTTCGGTTTTCGCAATCTCGTTTTTAGCGGCTATTGCTTCGGTTGCGGGAACATTGTTTTGTTTTTCGGTCAGGGCGACAATCTCTTCGGATTTAACGTCTGTTTTTACATCACGTTTTCCATTTGCGTGGACGTAATAGCCTTTTGCATAATGGCGTTTTTCAATAGAAAGATTTTCCAGGTTTGAGCAGGAAGCGAAAAAGAGCGCTGCGAGGAAAATGATGGACAGTGAAAATGCTGTTTTTTTCATAGGATTGGTTTAAAAGTTAATGCTGGTGAATTAAAATTAAGTTTAGGCGAAGGTAGTTTTTTGAATTTAAAATCTCCGGAGTGAGTTCACACAAAAACCCCGAACGATCCGGAAAAAAAGCATTTCCCGACACATTTAAACCAATTTCAGGACCCGATTGTTAATAACAACTAACAGAATCGGCAAACTGTTTAAAAGTCAAGGTAACTCTGCTGGCTTTTTGGCGTTTTAATAATGAACTTTGAGAAAAGACCCCCAACTATGACTCACGCCGAATTCAGGGCGTTTAACGATCAGCCATGTCGCTTCCGGTTAAAATCCGGTAAAGAAGTGTTTGGCGTAATCTGGGAAAAGCCCCAACCCGGGAATACGTCTTATTATTTCGCCAGCCTCAGTGAACGTTATAACCGCGCCCGCAGAAACTCATCCATCGGGATGATGATCAATATCGAGGATGTTGTTGGTGCCGAGCTGCTGAGCAATAGCGGTACGCTGGTAGGATAGCGGTTACGAAAAACGAAACAATACGAAAGTGTACGAAAGCATTCGTAACTTTTCACTTTGATTCGTACTGATGCGCTCCTTTTTTTTTCTGCTCCTTTTTCTTTTCACCTTCAGCTCCTGCCGCGAACCGCAGACTGCTGTTTCATGCGCAGGCGGGAACCAAAGCAATTCAGGAAAAAATGCCGGACAGGCCGATCGCGACCCGCATTTTTTTAAGCGCCGGAAAAAAATAAAAGGTCAGGATGGGTTTAAGCAGCAGGACAAAAAAACAAAGCGGGCAGTAAAAAAAGCGGAGAAGGGAAAAAAGAAGCAGCGCAGAGAAACCCGGGCTGAGCGCAGGTGGCATTTATTCCGAAAAAACAGGGAAGCGCAAAACGATGTCGCTGCAAAAGAAAAAGGAAATTCAAGGAAAAACGAGCGAAAACAGAAAAAATTAAATAAGAAAAGAAAACGTCATCCACAAATGGGACTTTTTCCGAAAGGTGGCCGGCCCGGATGATCAGATGCGCGTGCGCACGATTGCAAACCGCGATTTCAATTTCATGAACGGCTTTTCCAGCAATTCATAAGTGATGATCGGCACAAGAAGCGAAATGCTCAGCACGATCAGCCAGTACGTTATACTAAACCCGATGTGATTGATCAGCCAGTCGGTGATGGGTTTTTCCGGGGCAAGAAATATTTTCATCAGCATCACCTGCAGCAGGATATTGCCCCATAGATAAATCCCGAAACAACATCTTCCCAGGTAATTAAAAATATGTTTAGGCCCCCAGCGGAATTTTGCTTCGGGATTAAAAACAAAGTTCATCATCGCCAGCCCGATCAGTAAAAGATAGATCACCTTTTTGAAGCACACCATAAATATCGTCTGCCAGTCATTAATATTATCCACCACCAGCAGCCAGATGAGGACAGCGTAAAAAAGCAATCTTGTCCAAAGAGGCGCACGAAGATTAAATCCATATTTAAAATACCACCACGCCGCCAGTCCGCCGATCGCCAGCGCATCAATCCGCGCAAACGTATTGAGATACATCGTAAACCAGCTTTGGTCAATATGATAAAACGCCCACGCACGATATCCCACGCTTGAAATGATAATAGCAACCAGCACAACAGGCAAACGTTTCAGCGGAACAAGCGCCACGAGGAATGGCCACACGAGATAAAAATGTTCTTCAATGCTGATAGACCAGAAATGCGCGAACGGAAACATCCACACATGATCCGGATCTGTTTGTGAGACGGAAATTTTATGGAAATTGTCGTAGAAGAAAATTTCCGGTTTGTAATCTACAACAGGCGGTGCAATGCTCAGGCGCACATATTCGGGTTCCAGCCACGGCACAAACCAGAAAAAACAAATGGCGATCACGAAAAAATACAGTGGCCAGATCCTTAAAACACGACGCAGAAAAAACGCGGGAATATTTATTTTTTCCTTGTCGGTTTTTTCTTTTATCAGCAGGAACGTGATGAGGAATCCGCTGATCAGAAAAAAGATATCGACGCCGAAATTGAAGTTGTGAACGAAGTTAGCCAGGTGCCCGCCGATCCACGACCATTCTTTGTCGTTGACCGCGCTTGCCAGCTTTTTAGGAATACCAAACCAGCCGGACCAGCCATCAAATGCATGAACAAACACTACCATAAACGCCGCCAGAAAGCGCAACGCATCGAGCTGCACAAAATGAACGGGCTTTTTATTCAGGTTGAGGTCTGTCACTTGGAAGTCCGAAGATACTGGAATTTTTAGTGGAGGGGAATTTTGCTGGAGAAGGGAATGGTGCCAGGATTTTAAGCGGCAGAAAATAAGCGGCAGTGGCAGTAAATGATTACCAATTCCCATAATTACAAATTAGAGATGGAAAAGGGAACACTAAAACCCTTTGTGCTCTTTGCGCCTTTGCGGTAAACCTGACTGTTACTGCACCGCTCCCTGTCAAGACAAGTTTATCTGCCATTAATAATTGGAATAGCAGTATCTCCGCTAGTTTTTTTTGATTCTGCGCTGACGTTGACCCTCACAAGCGGCTTTTGATCTTCCCCCTTTTCCAAAATAAAATAGCCCGGCCTTCCGTCGGTCATTGTTATTGTATTTCCATTTTGATAAAAACGCAATCCTGATGTATCCGCATACGTTCCTGAAAGTGTAAGAAGAGTATTATAAATATAAAACGCCGGTCTGGTTTTTTGCGGACAGCATTCCAACGCAATTTTGTTTGACGATGTGGGAGAAATTACATAATCAGCATTGGTCATCACGTAAATTTTACCATTTTCCTTATTATAAAAAACCGGCGAATGTGGTAAAACAGAAACGGTGAATGAATAACAATCGAGATCGAATGTTGCATCAATAATAGAATCCATGGCAAGCTTAACCGTGCTTTCCGGTGCAGCCGGTGCACCAAATGGAGACGCCGGTGCTTTTTTCAAAAGAGTGTCCGTAACATTATGCGGCCGGAGAACAAGAGTGCCGCGAATGCCAGGATCAGCGCGATCGTCTTGCGCCTTTGGAACATTTGCAGATGAAGCGTGATCACTTTCCTCCTGCTCCATTACCAGATGTTGATTCATTATAAACCATCCAAACGCCAAACCAATCGCTACCGCGACTATTGCAATTATCCACCACCATTTTTTGAAAAAAGATTTCCTGATCGAAGGCGAATATTTTTCAAACGCCGAAGTTGGAATTGCCGTCCCGATTTCCGCAAGCTGCTTTTTTAATATTGATCTTCCATTCATGCGGATTTCGCTTGCTGCCAGGTTTACCCATTGAAATTCATCACGAAGCGAATCGTCAAGTGAAAGCTCTTTTTCAAACATCACTTTTTCTTCTCCCGACAAATTACCTGTCAGGTAGCGATCAAAAAGCCCGTACGTTTCTTCGTTGATTTCCATTGGCTATTCCGGCGTTGATGAATAAACCGATTTCAGTTTTTGAAGACATTTATATTTCTGCGATTTTGCATTGTCTGCGTTTGTATAATTAAGCTCAACGGCAATTTCTTCCATGCTTTTTTTGAAATAATAGAAAAGCAGCAATAATTTTCTGCAGCCAATTCCCAAACGCGTAAGGCTTTTTCTCAGCAAAATCATTTTCTCATTTTCATCCGCAATTTCCTCCGGCAAAAGAACATCGTCAGCACTTTCGAAATCCGTCAGGCGCACATTCCGCTTTTGTTTTTCAAGTTGCTTCAGCCATTTATTTCTGCAAACCGCGTAAAGCCATGTTTTCAAAGAAGAAGTCAGCGTGAATTTATCTGTACTTAATTGCTCGAACAGAACCACCATCGCTTCCTGGAAAATATCATGCGCGTCTTCTTCGCTGCCATTATTTTTCAGGATAAAATACCTGGCCATATTAAAATGCAGAACATACACTTTCCGGAATGCAGAAGAATCGCTTCTCCGCAAAGCCGCCAGCAGCTCCTGCTCATTTATAAATGCTGTCATTTCAGGGTTTATTCCTTAGAAAGCGGAAAGGTAACCCGAAAAAGGAAAAATATTTTTTGCGTACTGGTGGTTACCTTTTTGGTTTGCCGGGATTAAGGAGAAATAAACAGCTTAAAACATGAAAAAGAAAATTCTCATTCCCGTCGCAATAGTGCTTGTTGCAGCATGCGCACAACCCTTTCTGAAAGACGAAGGCAACGGTCGCGTTTCGATTCCTTCCGCAAACTATTCTCCGGCCCTGCAAGTTAAAGACAGCATCCAGCCCACTGCTTCTTCTGTAAGCTATTCGCCGCCGAATCAGCCCCAGGAAAATACGCATCATTTTATTCCGGAGTTTTCCGCGTTGAATATTCCGGATGAAATGCGGCAGAATTTCAGGATCAATGCGAATGCTTCACAGGTTATTGTCGGCGCATCAGGAACAATGATCCTTGTGCCTGATAATGCATTTGCAGATGCGAATGGAAATGCTGTGCAGGGAAAAGTAAAGATGGAAATTGTGGAAGGAATAAAAAACGCGGACATTCTTAAAATGAATCTCGGAACAATGAGCGATCAGGGTCCGCTTGAAACAGCAGGAATGGTTTACATTAATGCGTTCTCAGAAAACGGAGATACGCTCCAGTTGGCAAGTGGAAAACAATTGGAAATAGAAATGCCAACGGATAATAAAAAGAGCGGGATGCAATTGTGGGAAGGAATTACGCACAAAGACGGGAGCGTTTCATGGACAGATCCGCAACCATTGAAAGAAGAATTGCGGCAGATCCCTGTAAGTGCGTTGGAAGAAAAAGGGCAAGATCCAAAAGATGCTTATAAGATAGCGACAATAAAAATGCCTGTAATAGTTGGAAACCCCGCAGAAGAGAAGACAAAATCACTGGTGTTCCGCCAGAACGAAAGTATTGATTATGGCTGGAGAATACAGGGAGATTCCGGTAGTGTGCTCACAACTTCAAGCAATGGTATTGCTGCAGAAAATTTAGCAGATGCAAAATTTGAAAACACAAATATTGCAACAGTAGAATTTCGGTCGCGCCTGCCATTTATCCGCCAGGCCTGCGATTCACGCGTGATGCTTTGTTATACAGATTATCCGACGCGCGCATTATGGAAAAGCGATCAGGCGGCAGCAGATATACTGGAGAAATCAGGCTGTGCGCTGGCGGATGTTTTTCGTAGCCTTGCAGATTTAAAACAGGATAAAGTGAATCCGGCTGACCCGAATACGGTTGCGGCGTTGAATGCAGCGCGGGAAAAAGCGGTAAAAAATTATTCGGACAATGTAAGGGAAATGCAGCGTTATAATTCCTATTCGTTCGGAATGAAAAAGCTTGGTTGGGCAAATGTGGATTGCCTGGCGTATGGGGGGAAGCTGATGTTTTTGAATGCACACGTCAAAGGAGCGGATAGTAATACGCAGGTAAGATTAATTGTTCCAGGGAGAAATATTTTTATTCCGGGTTACAAAAGACCAAATGGAGATTATTCATTCACACACGGCGAGCAAGAG
>JALYQL010000208.1 GCA_030855855.1 Bacteroidota bacterium
GTTTTGATTTCTACCCGCGGAGTAATTGAAAATCAAAAAGTATACAATATTTATAAAATACGAACGATTGACAGTGCCGAGTTTGAAGTGTATTTTGACGCTTCCATTTTTTATAATAGTCAACAATGAAAACCTTCATCCCTTTCCACCAACTCAATAACCGTGAAGCCATCATCGTAGACGGTGCGCATACTTCTGGATTGATTCTTTCGCATTGGAAAGGCCAAAACACAATTGAAGGCATTGCGGATGATACGAGCGCGGGTGTGGTGATCAATGCGATCATTCATAATCTTGCGGGCTTGCATCATCAGTTAATTACCGCCACACATTTTGACATCGACGGACTTGTTGGGGTGTGGAGTCTTTTCGAACCCGGTCTTGCATTACAGCATGAAAAAGTATTGAAAGCTGTGGCGCGCATTGGCGATTTTCGTGAACTTGATTTATCACGTGATGAAGATGATGCGGGGTTGAAAATGGTTTGCTGGATTGATGCGGAAGAACGAAATCGTTTTTATCCTCCGTTTGGTGATGATCATGAATTGAAAGCGTGTGCGGAGAAATTCGCATGGTTCCTTCCGCGTTTTGCTGCTGTGGTGAAAGATCCGGATCAATTCAAAGAGGTGTGGGAGAAAGATTATCTCCGTATCAAAAAAGATTATGAAACAATTCATGGAAATGTTTCTTTGCTTTCTTCAGTGAAAGAAACTGGTCTGACGATTATCAAAACTCCGCATCCGGTGAGCTATTACGCATTATTCAGCGCTACACACGGAAGTGATATTGTATTGAGCATGTACTCCGAAAACCGTTACGAGCTCGAATACAAATACACGACGTGGGTCGATATTGTTTCCCGTCCGACATTGCCAAGAATTTCTTTACAGCCGCTTTGTGATAAGCTGAATGCAATGGAGCAATCGGGGAAGAACTGGTTTTGTGATACGATCAATGATACGGGTCCGTTGCTGCGCATTGAAAATTCAGCGCTTACTAAAGCAGAACGATTTGCTCACCCGACGGAACGGGAAATTTTTTCTTCTTCGATTGATGCAGCTGTTTTTGAGCAAGAAGTTGTTGGGTTTTTTCGCGAAGCTTATAAAGATATTCAGCCGAAGAAAAACTGGAGCTGGCCGGAGATCCGTAGCTTGAATGGAACACCGATAACACGGATCTGACGGGTAAAAACGGATTTTTTATCTGTGAAAATCCGTTTAATCCGTGTTATCCGTGTTCTATCTCCATCGTGCGCTTCTTAATAAAAAACATTCCGATTATAAAAGTGATCAACGCAACCGATATCGGGTAGATCAATCCTGAGAAAGGATTTCCTGTTGACGCTACGACTGATGCAGCGATAAACGGTGTAAGTCCGCCGAAAACACCGTTGCCAATGTGATACGGAAGTGAAAGCGATGTATAACGAATGCGCGCCGGAAATAATTCGACAAGGAATGCAGCGATCGGTCCGTAAACCATTGTTACAAAAACCACCTGGATGAAAATGAGCAGGCTGAGCCATGTGCAATTCAGTAAAGAAAGCGTGACAATTTTCTTTCCATTTATTCCAGAATCAGCTTCGTAAATTGTTCCATCCGAATAGGTATAGGTACACTTAGTAACATTCGTCTCCGTTTTACAGGGCCCGGCTACATTCAATGTATTAATTTTTATGCCATCTTCTTTTTTTGAAATTTCAGTTTTTGTTTTCACATCACCGATATAATACATCGTTTTATAAATCGGGTAATATGCCAGCGCGGCAAGTATCAGCCCTGTCATCATTATTTTTTTCCTTCCTACCGTATCCGACAATCTTCCGAAATAAATAAACAACGGCGTTCCGAGAATGAGCGCCGCAGCAATAATCACATTTGATTGCACAAATTCAATGTTCATTGTTTTCTGCAAAAATGTAAGCGCGTAAAATTGACCGGTGTACCACACTACTCCTTGTCCCGCACACGCACCGAACAACGCCAGCAAAACCCATTTCAGGTTTTCTTTTTTACCGAAACTTTCTTTGATCGGATTCTTTGAAGTTTTTCCGGAAGCTTTTAACGCAGAAAATTCCGGAGATTCATGAAGCTTGCGACGGATGATATAAGAAACCATTACCAGAACTATCGAAAGCAAAAAAGGAATGCGCCAGCCCCAGCTGTTAAATTCATCCGCTTTAAGACAAGCGCGTGTGGCGAGAATTACGGCGATGGAAATAAATAATCCGAAAGTTGCAGTGGTTTGAATGAAGCTGGTAAAAAATCCACGTCGTTCGGGCGGACTGTATTCTGCCACATAAATTGCAGCACCGCCATATTCACCACCAAGCGCAAGTCCCTGGATCAAACGCAGCAGCAACACAATAATCGGCGCAGCAATTCCAATTCTTCCAAAACCAGGAACAAGTCCGATGGCGAAAGTGGAAAGCCCCATGAGCAGCAACGTGATAAGAAACGTGTACTTCCGTCCTACTCTGTCGCCGATACGTCCGAAAATAATAGCGCCGAAAGGACGAACGATAAAGCCCGTTGCAAAAATGGCGAGCGTGGCAAGATAAGCGGCTGTCGGATGTTCTTTGGGAAAAAAGCGTTCAGAAATGATGGTGGAAAGGCTGCCGAAAATATAAAAGTCGTACCACTCGATAAGTGTTCCTGCGGAGGAAGCTAAAATGACTTTACGGATGGTGCGCGGGCTGCTTGGTGCGGGAGTTTCTTCCATTGGCGGTAAATAAAGATAAGGTTTGGGGCGAAATTTTAACTATTTCTCCTTCATTTTCCGGAGCGGCGGTAAGCCTGTTTTTCCTATTTTTACCACTCTTTGAAACAAACCCAAATAACTCATGAAAACATCAATACTCTGTATTGCAGCATTATTAACCGGCTCTGCGCTTACTGCACAGATTACCCTCACACAAGGTGATATTGCTCCTTATTACACCACTATTCATCTCAACAACGACACAACGCCTACTGTTACAGAAGGAAGTCCCGGCGCAAACCAGACTTACAACCTCAGCGCATTGAACGCGCAGGGAGTTGACACGCTTGTGTTTTCTGATCCGAACTGGACACCTAACGGGGCTAACTTTCCTGGAAGCAATGAAGTGTTGATCTATAACACCAACCAGGCTTTTGTTTATTTTGCCAACAGCTCTACTTCTTCCCAGATCACCGGGCAGGCAGCTGACCCGATCGGAAGCGGTATCATCGACATTCCTTATTATGATTATGAAAAGGCGATGGATTTTCCGTTCTCTTATAATTCTACGTTTACCGATGTAGCACGCGGAACCGCTTACACCTATCTCGGTTACGATCCGGGAATCGGCTTCCAGGTGGATTCTGTACGTATAAAAACCACGGTATTCAAAACTTCAACTGCAGATGGTTATGGTGATGCAATCACACCTTTGGATACATTCAATGTTTTACGAATTAACACCATCCGCCGCCAGGTTGATACGATCGACATCCAGACCATGAATAATTGGATCTACGATGCATTCATACAGGAAGATTCAGTTCGCAATTACACTTTTTGGGCAAATGGAATCGGTTTTCCTGTTGCAGAATTAAGCGACTATCAGGATTTCGGAATTATCACCAGCGCTACATGGATCCCGACACTTCCGCAATATAATGTTGGCGTGTCTGAATTCGCTGCGAAGCCAAACCTGAATGTTTACCCGAATCCATCAGTAGAAACTGTAACATTTGTTTCTACAGGATCAAATGCTGCTGTGATTTACATCATGAATGCAAGCGGACAGATCGTGCGAAGCGCAAATGTCACTGCAGATAAAACCGCTGTAAATGTTTCTGATCTCGCTTCCGGAATGTATTTCTACCAGGCCGTAGATGCGCACGGATTCGTAGTTGAAAAAGGCAAGCTCAATGTTTATCATTAGAAAATAAAATTGTTTTGCAAGACCCGGGTTCGTAAGGATCCGGGTTTTTTATTTTTGGGAGAAGAAAATGGAAATTGGGGTTAACGAAAAACGATCATATGGGATGGTGAGAAATGAGACTAAAGCTTTTTATATTTTAAACCCATAGCCCCGGCCTGAAGGTCGTGGCTATTAGTTGCCTCTCATTTTCCGCACTTTCTCTTGAACAGATTTCCTGATTTTCCAATTTCTATTTACTATTTTCCTAATATCCATTTTCCCAATTTCTATTTTCCTATTTCCTGATTTCCATTTCTCTTACCTTTACCTCATGGAACGCATAACAGAATCCACCTCCCGTTACAACGATCTTGAAAAGATGACGGTGAAAGAGCTGCTGGTCAATATTAATAAAGAAGACCAGGCCGTTGCAATTGCTGTGGAGAAATGTATCCCTGCAATTGAAGATCTTGTAGAAAGCATTGTTGGTAAGATGCAGAATGGCGGGCGCTTGTTTTATATGGGCGCGGGCACGAGCGGGCGACTTGGTATTGTTGACGCCTCAGAATGTCCACCGACTTTTGGTGTGCCACATGGTATGGTGGTTGGAATTATTGCCGGTGGTGATGCTGCTATTCGTAAAGCAGTTGAATTCGCGGAAGATTCGCCTGATCAGGGTTGGTCAGATCTGCAGGAGCACGCAATCGGAAAAGAAGATGTGGTGATTGGCATCGCGGCATCGGGAAGCACGCCTTATGTGATCGGTGCGTTGGAAAAATGCAATACAAATGAAATTACAACGGGTTGCATTACCTGCAATCCCGGTTCGCCGGTAACAACGCTTGCAAAATTTCCCATCGTGGCGGAAGTCGGACCGGAATTTGTAACCGGCAGCACACGGATGAAATCGGGCACTGCGCAGAAATTAATTCTCAATATGATTTCCACAGCGGTTATGATCAGGCTCGGCCGCGTAAAAGGAAACCGGATGGTCGACATGCAGCTCAGCAATAATAAATTAATAGACCGAGGAACAAAAATGGTCATGGACGCGACAGGAGTTTCCTATGAAGAAGCGAATAATTTATTGAGAAAAAACGGGAGTGTGAGAAAGGCTATTGAAGGAATTAATAATTAATATTATGCAAATTAATAATACGGGGATAAGGATTGGCATAGAGTTGTGATAAAATAACTTTGTGCCTTAGTGTCTTGGTGGCAAACCTTCCCTGCAAGGAAGTGGAACACGAATGACACTGATCGGACGGACAAAAACGGATAGCTTATCGTTCAATTCTTTCTTACTCTCCCGGAATTAATAATGTGCAAATTGTTATTTAGCCACACGTGATTTTTACCTTTACAAATAAAATTATTAATTATTAATCAGCACATTATTTATTGAGAAATGCACGAGATAGAACCATTTTATAACTGGCGCCATCTTTATATGGCGGAGGACGACGAAAATTCACCATTTTACGGGAGAGAATACAGCGAGTTTGAATTCACGAACAGGGTTTATAATTATCTCTTGCACCCGCAGTGGGACGATTTCGGGGCGCAGACACTTTACATGAAAATTATTTTCGTGGATTATGAATTGAAGTTCTGTGTGATCGAGCTGATCGGTGAATGGAACGACGCGCTGAACAATGATATCATGCTTATGAAGCGCGATGTGGTGGAGGAATTGCAATTGCATGGCATCAATAAGTTTATTCTCATTGGAGAAAATGTGCTTAACTTTCACCATTCGGACGATTCTTATTATGAAGAATGGTTTGAAGAAGTGGAAGACTCCGAAGGAGCAAGCGGCTGGATTGCACTGGTGAATTTTCAGCCGCATGTGCTCACGGAAATGAAAAAAGCCAGAATAGACTGGTATGTGAACTGGGGCGGACAATTGGACGAGCTGCCGTGGAGAACTTACACGCCGTCTCAATTATTAAAAGTAGTGGACGATATTATCCGGAAACGAATCGCGTAAACAATTATGAAATTATCAGCGTTAAAAAGAATTGTGTTCGGCGGACACCATGGGGGCGTTTACGGATTGGCAGAAGGTGCAAGCCCTGAAATTATTTACAGCGGCAGCAGCGATAAATTTGTCGGCGCGTGGAATATCAAAACCGAAGCGCAGGAAGATTTCGCCATTGAATGTCCTTCGCCGGTATATGCGCTTTGTTATTTAGCTGACAGAAATATGCTTCTGGCAGGCACTGGCGGCGGCACATTTCACGAGATTGATGTTGCCGCAAAAGAAATTTCCAAAACACACCAGCATCACACCGGGCAGATCTTCGATATCGCACATTCTAAAAAGCATGGACTGATTTTCACCGCCAGCGCAGATGGAAAGTTTTCAGTGCTTGACGCGAATGATTTTTCTTTGAAAATGCAGAAGCAAATCACCGACCAGAAAGTCCGCGGCTTCTCGATGAACCCCGATGAAAGTCTGCTGGCGGTTACGTGCGGCGATGGAAACATTAAAATCTTCGCATTGCCGGGTGTGCTGGAAATTCATTCGTTCCAGGCACATACCATGGCGACGAATACCGTTTGCTGGCATCCTGATGGAAAATATTTGCTGACAGGTGGACGCGACGCGCATTTGAATGTGTGGGACGTGAATAATAATTTCGAATCAATCAAATCTATTGCCGCGCACAACTTTGCATTGTACCACATTGCTTTTAGTCCTGACAGAAAATTATTCGCCACGGCCAGCCGCGATAAATCGATGAAGATCTGGGATGCAGAAACATTTCAGCTATTGCTGCGCTGCGGGAAGGATGGTGTGGATGGTCACAAAAATTCCGTCAATCGTTTGCATTGGAATAAGCTGGGATTGATTTCGGGCGGTGATGATCGTTCGTTGATTGTTTGGGATATTATTAGTGAATGATCATTTCAATGGAGTGGCACGATACTGGGGGAGAATAATTTTGCAGGAAAGACGAGGCTGTATTTAGGCTAAAGCTGAAATAAATCTTTTACAGCTTTAGCCGAAATACACAAAACCCCACTACCACAAATGCAAATTAGAATAAAAAATCCCGACAAAATAATCTGCCGGGATTTTTTTAAGTATTAAACCGAAGACTAGTTACCGTATTCCGAAAGAAATTTAATCCGCACCAACCGAATTTCTTCCTGCGTAAAATCTTCTTCACCCAATTCAGCAACTGCTTCTTCAAGTGAATCTGATTCTGACTCTTTGAAATATTCTACGATCTCTTCCTGTTTGT
>JALYQL010000266.1 GCA_030855855.1 Bacteroidota bacterium
GATTCTTTCCAGGCGCTGCCTTAAAATTTCGATTGTTTTTTGTTGCACATCTGCAGTCATTGGTGCAGAACTTTCCAGTGTGAGCATCATTGCACCTTTGCCTTCTGGTTTACAATTGGTGAATTGAAGGATCAATACCGGAAGGAATAGCAGCAGTATCTTTTTCATAGTGTTTATAAATTCGGAAATGCAGGAAGCTCTTTCAGAAAAGCATACGATTGTTTTTCATGATCGGCAACGCAGCAGAAATGATTCATGCCATTGGTGAGCAGGAATAAATTTACATTTAATGTCATATTGTACCGCGCGGCCTGGTCAAAAACATGCTGCGAAATTACAACATCATGCGCTTTACATTCCACGATAAGAAGAGGAATTCCTGAACGGTCGAAGGCGACAATATCACAACGTTTTACCAGCCCGTTCACCGCAATTGATTTTTCAATCGCCAGCAACGAAGCCGGGTATTTTTTTTCTTCAATCACCCATTTCACTGCGTGCTGCCTCACCCACTCTTCCGGCGTGAGCGTGACCCATTTTTTTCGCACTTCATCAAATATTTCCGGGCGCGGATTATTCCCGCGGAGACGAAAATCATAATGAGGAAAATTTAACCTGGGAAGAGACATTTGAAAAAAATTACCAATTACGCAATTACCAATTACCAATTAAATGGTGTTGGGCAAATATACGAAAGGGGGGTACGAATTACGAATCAATACGAAAGTGCGTACGAATTACGAATCAAAACGTATATACGAAGGAGGGGTACGAATTACGAATCAAAACGAATATACGAAAGGGGGTACGAATTAAGAATCAAAACGAATATGCGAAAGGGGGGACGAATTACGAATCAATGCGAAATATACGAATGAGCACAAGAATTAAGAATTTAGAAACGAGCTGCGAAATGAAGATTCGTATATTCGTACCCATTCGTTAATTCGTACGCAGTATAGTAATTCGTACCCCTTTTCTATGAAAACAAAACAAGACATTGTTGCCAACTGGCTTCCGCGTTATACAGGAATTCCGCTTAAAGAATGGGGCGAATATATTCTGCTTACGAACTTCAGCAATTACATTAATATGTTTGCTGAATGGAATAATGTTCCGGTGAAAGGGCTGGACAAACCGATGGCGAGCGCGCATGCGAATGGAATTTCCATTATCAATTTCGGAATGGGAAGCGCGACGGCGGCGACGGTGATGGACCTTTTGAGCGCGATACATCCGAAAGGTGTTTTGTTTCTTGGAAAATGCGGCGGACTGAAAAAGAAGAATAACATCGGCGATCTTATTCTTCCTATCGCGGCAATCCGTGGAGAAGGAACGAGCAATGATTATTTTCCGCCCGAAGTTCCGGCGCTTCCTGCTTTCAGCCTGCAAAAAGCGATCTCGACCACCATCCGTAATCACCAGAAAGATTACTGGACAGGAACAGTTTATACCACCAACCGCCGTGTGTGGGAGCATGATGAGGCTTTCAAAGAATACCTGAAATCGACGCGCGCGATGGCGATCGACATGGAAACTGCGACGATCTTTTCGGTGGGTTTTCACAATGAGATTTCCACCGGAGCGCTTTTACTTGTCTCCGATCAGCCGATGGTGCCTGAAGGTGTAAAAACGGAAGAGAGCGATAAACTTGTGACGAAAGATTATGTCACGGAGCACCTTCGCATCGGAATTGATTCTTTGAATGAGTTGCTGAATAATGGTCTTACGGTAAAACACCTTCGCTTTTAAAATTTCTTCAAACCGATGAGGCTTTTTATCCGCTGTATGATTTTTATTTTTGTGATTGCTGTCGTTTCCTGCGGGCCGCATAAAGTGTGTTCCGGATTAAACCCCGAGATCGGAAAATATAATACCTCTAAAAAGATCCGGAAGGGAAAGCGGTCTTTGCACAGCGGCCCGGAAAAAGAGGCATACCGGCACCGCGTAAAGTCGATGAAAAAGAAAAAGCAGCGCGGTGGAAAGGCCGGCGGTGCACGAAAAGGTTTTTTCGGAATTCACATCGGTGGCGGCGGAAGACGATCAGGCGGGAGCATTGGCGGAAGCGGAAACATACAAGTCCAGCAGAAAAACTGATCTTTTCGGTTGTCATTCTTCGGCTCTCGCCCAGGATAACAACCAAAAAGAATCAACAACTTTTCAAATCGTACATCATACCTCGTAATTCGTACATATTTTTGCACGTGGACTACCTCGATATAATTTCCGATCTCAAAAAGAAAAACTACAAGCCGGTTTATTTCCTTTCCGGGGAAGAGCCTTATTTTATTGACCAGATCTCTGATTTTATTGAGAAAAAAGTGCTGGACGAATCGGAGAAGGAATTCAATCAAACCATTTTATATGGCCGGGATACAGATGTAGGAACGATTGTCGGTGAAGCGAAACGTTACCCGATGATGTCGGACAAAATGGTCATTATCGTAAAGGAAGCGCAGAACATCCGCAACATTGAAGAGCTCGACAGCTACATTGCGAACCCGCTCGATTCCACGATCCTTGTCATTTGTTACAAATACAAAACCCTCGACAAGCGCAAATCATTTCCGAAAACCGTCGCGAAAAAAGGCGTGCTGTTTGAGTCGAAGAAATTATACGAGAATAAAATTCCGGATTGGATCACCTCCTATCTCAAAGAAAAAAAATACACTGCCAGCCCGAAATCTTCACAGATGCTCACGGAGTATCTTGGAACTGATCTCGGAAAGATCACTAATGAGCTGGATAAGCTGATGATCAACCTTCCTCCCGGAACCGAGATTACCCCGGATCATATCCAGATGAACATCGGCATCAGCAAAGATTTCAATACGTTTGAACTGAACGACGCGCTGACAAAAAGGGACGTAGTGAAAGCCAACCGCATTATTAATTATTTCGCTGCAAATTCCAAAGATCATCCGTTGGTGCTGACGATCGCTTCGCTGAATTCATTTTTTGTAAAGCTGCTGCGTTATCACGGGCTTGAAGACAAGTCAAAAGAATCAGCCGCAAAAGCGTTGGGGGTACATCCTTTTTTTGTGAGCGATTACATTGCCGCTGCAAGAAATTACCCGATGCAAAAGCTAAAAGCTATTGCCGGATATTTACGTGAATACGATCTGCGCTCAAAAGGAATTGACAACGCAACCGCAGACGATGGCGCTTTGATGAAAGAATTGATCTGGAAAATTTTGCATTAGGCTTCGATACATTTTCGCTCAATTCATTCTCATCTTACTTCGCATCAAACTTTTTCTGAGCGAAAACACTCAGCCTGACAAGCTGATCTTGTCAGGCTGAGTGTTTTCGCTTGATATGTTCCTTTAAATGTCGATGCTGAATAGCGAAAACGTATCGAAGCCTACCTCCGCCCCGGAACTCTTTTTGTAGGATCAACAGATGTGTACTTGAATGGAATATCCACGATCTCTGAAAAAGTTTCGCCGTGATCGCGCATTTCTTCGTCATCGGAATAATATTCCCAGGTAACGGTGAGAGGAATCTGTTTGAGGTCTTTTACGATGCGCATATAATCCAAAAATGCTTTGGAAGAAAGCGTATTCATATACTCCAGCCTGAAAGTGAATGCAAAAGATTTGACCTGTTCCGGATCGAGCGCTTCGATAT
>JALYQL010000283.1 GCA_030855855.1 Bacteroidota bacterium
CCCCTACAGGGCTCTGGTTTGCGGAGCGTCATTTTATTACAAAAGTGTCGCCCCTATGGGACTAAAAAAATCAAACTGACACACTACCCATTATCCTGAAAATTTCAAATTTCGAAACATCAAATCTTCGAATTCCAAATCTCCCACGCCTTTTCCGCCTGCAGCTTCAACATATCCAAGCCATTCATTATTTCTGCACCCTGCGCTTTTCCTTTTTTTAGGAATTCGGTTTCGGCAGGATTGTAAATAAGATCGTAAAGCAAATGTTCTTTTGTAATTGATTCGTAAGGAAGCTTTGGAAATTCATTCACATTCGGGAATGTTCCCACGGGCGAACAATTCACGATCAATTTACAGGAAGCCACTACGTACGAATTCAATTCTTCATAGGTGAGAATTGTTTTGCCAAGAATGTTTTTCTTTTCACGCGAAACAAAAATGCAATCCACACCGATTTGTTTCAATACATATTCCACTGCTTTCGAAGCGCCGCCCGTTCCGAGAATTAAAGCGCGTTCGTGAGCGGAAGTGAGAAATGGTTTGATGGATTGACGGAAGCCGTAAACGTCTGTGTTAAATCCTTTTGTCATCCTTCGGCTGTCGCTCAGGATGACAAAAGGATTTAATAGAATAGTGTTTACAGCGCCTATTGCTTTGGCGGTTTCGTCGATTTCGTCGAGATACGGGATTACTTTTTCTTTCCAGGGAATGGTGACGTTTAATCCGGATAAATCCGGGTTTGCGGAAATTAATCCATGGAGCTGATCAATTTTTTCTAAAGGAAAATTTCTGTAAGCAGCATCACCAATATTTTCACGGAGAAATTTTTCAGCGAAATATTTTTCTGAGAAAGAGTGGGAGAGTGGAAAGCCGATGAGTCCGAAGAGCCGCACGCTTCAGGAGATTTTTTTCTTTCCGAACTTATGATTGAGCCACGCGAAAAGCATCGGCAGCACGGAAAGAATAATAATTCCGACAACAACGGCTTCAAAATGCGCTTTTACCCATGGATTGCTTCCGAGGAAATAGCCGGCCAAAGACATGGTGCTGATCCACAAAATTCCACCTGCGATATCGAAAGGAAGAAATTTTGTTCTGTAATTCATTTTTCCAACGCCGGCAACGAAAGGTGTAAATGTTCTTACGATCGGAACAAAACGCGCCATTATGATTGCTTTCGTTCCGTATTTCTCGAAGAAAGAATGTGTTTTGTCAATGTATGCCTGCTTCACCAAACGTCGTTTGCCGATCTTCAATTCTACCGCTTTCGCACCGAAGAATCTGCCGATCGCGTAATTCGAATTGTCGCCGAGAATTGCCGCGACCGATAAAAGAATGATCATCACCAGGATATTCATCGGCGCATCAGGTTGCCCAGCACTGCGCGCGCAAATAGCTCCTGCGGCGAAAAGCAATGAATCGCCGGGAAGAAAAGGCATGATCACCACGCCGGTTTCCACGAAAATAATGGCGAAAAGGATCACGTAAATGAGTGTGCCGTATTCAGCCACCATCGCATCGAGATGATCGTTGATGTGAAGAACAAAGTCTATTGCTTCAGAGAAAAAACTCACGGGAAGGGATTTTAAATTTTCAATTTGTCAGACTGAGTGTTTCCTTTTTTGTCAGACTTCGATACGCTTTGCTACTCAGTCTGACAAAAAAGGAAAATGTATCGAAGGCTGAGAAATTGAAAATCTAATAAGTAGGAATTGAAGGATCGATCTCTTTTGCCCAGGCGAGGATTCCGCCTTTGAGATTGTAAAGATTCGTAAAGCCGTGTTGTTTTTCCATTGCCTGAATAACGCTTCCTGAACGCGCGCCGCTGCGGCAATGAATGATCACCGGGCCGTCTTTAGAAATTTTGTCGGCCTGGTTTACAATTTGTCCCATCGGGATCAGTTCTCCGCCGATAGAAGCGATTTCGGCTTCATGAGGTTCGCGCACATCGATCAGCTGGAATGATTCGTTGTTATCGCGCATGCGTTTTAATTCCTGTACAGTAACTTCTTTCATGAGAGTTTTGGCTGCCTATGTTGTTTTTTGCAATTTTTTCGGAAGGAAAGTGAAAAATGTATCGCCACGTAATCCGAGCCGCAATGTTTCCAGCGGAATAACATCGTCAAAGCTGATGTTTCCGAGATTTACATTTGCACCGAACAGTTTGATGAAATAAACCTGCTGCGCTTTTTGCGGCGCTTCCCAGAGAATATTATCGGGCTTTACTTTCGCGATAATTTTATTGATCAGCATGGAATGTGCTTGCCCGTTGCGGTGATAAATTCCGACATTTCCGCTCTCACGCGCTTCCGCGATCACTTTCCAGGAACCGGCTTCAAGCTCTTTCAGCATCATAGAAGTCCACTTGTTCGGGTGAATGATAATTCCTTCTTCTTTCGAACCGACTTCAGAAAGCACAGTGAAATGTTTGGAAAGCTTATTGATATATCCACATTTTTCATCGTGGTCCATATTGATCGAACCATCAGAAACTTCGACGTGATCGATCTTGAGCTTATTGACAAAGCGGATATAATCATCCAGCATATCGCGCACAACGAACGCTTCGAATAATGTTCCGCCGAGATAAACACGGAAACCAGCTTCTTTATAAAGCCTGACCTTTGCCTCAGTATTTTTTGAAACAACAGAAGTTCCGAAGCCCAGCTTCACAATATCCACAAGATCGCCTGAAGCTTCAATAAACTGCTCTGCCTGCTTGATCCCCAGTCCTTTATCCATTACCATGGTCAAGCCCGTTTTACGCGGTTTATCAGGACGTTCAGGGAGGTGAGGTAGATTTACATTCATATACAATTATCAGCTTAAAACAGGAACAAAACTATGTAAAAAAAAGGCACGGAATGCGCCTTTTTGTCATTAGAGAATTTGATTTTCCTTTTCCTTTAATTATTTAGCCGATTTTGGTTTCTTCCTCTGGGATAGTTTTCGCATTGGTTTAGGTGACGAGGATGCGGTCTTTTCCATTTTTTCTTTGATTAATAGTTCTTTTTGACGCATTAAATCATTTAAGTCAATTAATGGGAAAAGATATTTTCCGTATGGACCACCTGCTGTTAAATTTGCAATATAACCTCTGACGCAATGTATAGCCATCGGGAGAGCTGAATAATTCATTAAAATCCTTTTTTCGTTCTCATTAAGTTTTGAAAGGGCATTAAATTGAAAGAAAGTGACACCTTCAGCAAAAATGCAGTACCCAGGTTTTGGACCTTCAATTTGATTTACTGCAATTTTTACGAATACTTGCCAAAAATTCTTTTCTGTTTCAAATCGATAATTGACATCGAGTTCATACGTCGTCATGATTTCGAGAACATCTATACCAGGTTCGGGTTGAACAAATTTATAAAGGCTATTAATAATAGAGAAATCAACCACTTCAAGTGGCGATAATATTGGCTTCATGATACTTTTGCTAATTCGTTGTTGATTTTTTTACCACTTGGTCTTTTCAAAAAATGTTTTTTATAATCGTCTTCATTAGCAGTCAAATTTAAGTGAACGATTCGAAGTCCTCTACGATGTCTCGAATCCGATATTAAACTAGGAGTTAACTGATCAAACTCATTTACGGAATAATGATCAGAATTTAGTTTAGCTGAAATATCAAAAGTAATTTCAAAATATTTTTGGATTTTAGCAATCGTATATAGATTCAATGATTTATCCCCATTGAAGATTTGTGTGATGTAACTAGCCGAAGTCCCAAAAGCTTTTGCTAAATCTTTCTTTTTAATCTTTCCATTTGATAGTTTTTCAACTTCACTAAGAAACCTAGCAGAAATCATTCGTTCGTCATGTTTTAATTCATCCTCTTCAGAAGAAAAATTAAAAATATCGTCGAATTCTTCTGGTATGTCAAATTTATCCTTGAACTTCATATGTGTATCCTCCAATATTTTCTAAAATTCCTATTTCAATTGCCGACAAATTTTGTGATTTTTTTTTCTCATGCAGAACTGACATAACTATCATTCGTTGCCCCAAATTATCAGTCTGTTCCTTGCAATAAATCCTATCATTTTCTTGACCTTTAAAAAATTTCATTGCGGTAACACCTTTGCATTTTTTGGTGACTTCTTCTTTATCGTACACGTTAGTATTCCGATGTCCCCCTAAGATGATTTCTACGATAAATCTAAATTTATCAAGGTGCCTTTCATCTAGTTTGATATAAGTTTGAATTTGATTTTGATTAGCACAATCGACATAAATAGCTCTTTTCCCATCCTTCCCCTTTACCATCAATTTACATGCCCTTTTCATCGCAAAGTTAAGCTATAGGTTAATTTCAGTCAAAGGAAGTTAAAAATTAATAAGCCTGAAAATCAAGGGATTAATAAAATACATTTCACGAGAGTTAATAATCTAATAATTCTCAAACTTTAATAATTGGAATGGGGTTTAATAAAGAGGCGTAATTTAAAATTAAACAACCAGGCTAAATTATTAAAATAATAATAATATATACAAAAATTATTTAGCCTTTATTCAAGCAATTATTTGCATTAAGCAAAGTCAACTATAAGGCCCCCTACAGTAAACATGAATAACATAATCAATCCAATCTTCTGTATGATTCAATAATATCATTCAGCCCCGTATTATTTTTCAACGCCGGACGAAATTCAAAAATCGTAATGTGCTTGTCAAAATCAAGCTCGAGGGCGCGGTGCAGGTAAGAAAGTGCATCTTGTTTTTTGCCAAGGCTCAACAGGTACGCCGACATTCTGTAATTCAGTTCCGCGTTTTGCGGATGGTATTTAATTCCTTCCTGCAATGTTTCGAGCGCCATGTTGCAATGCTCCATTTCAAACTGAACACCGGAATAATCAAGCCAGATATTCGGATTTTCAGGTTCCAGCTCCACGACTTTTTTATAAGCCATTTCTGCTTCTTCCTGGAATCCCATTTTCAGCTGAAGATCGCCGAAGATATACCAGTATTCTGCATTGTCAGGAACCAGGTCAATTGCTTTTTTGACATAATGAATGCCTTCCTGCAAACGGTTCTGCTGCTCAAGGATTATTCCGCTTCCGAGCCACGCGTCGGCCAGCTCAGGATCGGTTTTGGTAGCGCGGTTGTAATTCGCAAGCGCTTGTTCCCAATCATTTTTGCGCTCGTAACATTCACCTAAATAATAATAGGTATCGGCACGCGGCTCTTCAAATTTGAACGTTTCTTTATACGTCGCAATTGCTTCGTCCACCAAACCTGTTGCTGCCAAAGCATTTGCCTTATTGAAAAGTGCGGACGGAAAATCTTCTTTAATGACAAGCGCGTAATCGTATGCTTCAAGCGCTTTTTCATACAAACCGCTTCTGCTGTAAGCCACGCCAAGGTTAAACCAGGTTTGCGGATTATACGGGCGCACATCTGTGAATTTATTGAAATAATGAACGCTTTCTTCTTTGTCGTTCACCATTTCGTAGCAATAAGCCAGCTCATTCTGCGCGGTTTCGTAATCAGGATTAATGGCGAGAACGCGGCGTAATAACGGGATCGCTTCTTTGTAGCGGCCCATATTTGTGAATTCAAAGGCGCAGCAGAATTTAACTTCTTCTTCGGGAACATCGTATTCGCCGGCGCGTTTATAGCTGAGCATTGCTTTTTCATGAAGGCCCATCTGGCCATAAATGCTGCCGCGTGTCATGTGAATTTCACCGAAAAACGGCTCCATTCTTTCGGCTTCATCCAGGATTTCAAGGGCAACCTGGTTTTCACCAAGCTGAACATGCACCTGTGCTTTGAGCACGATGAATAATGGAGAAAATGGGTGTTGGGTGCGTGCAAGGGCTATGACTTCCAGTGCCTTCCGGTTCTGGAGTGCATCCATATAATGTTCGGCTAACTCTTCCAATTCGTCTTCGTCAAAAAAAGACGTTGATTGGCCCCGTAACATTGCTTCAAACCGCTCGACCAACCCCTCGTTGGAATTTGGCTCTTTGTCCATAGAACGGATCTTGAAATTAATCTATAACAAAGATACGTTTTTCACCCCCGAATGTTGTCCAAACCCTGTTAAAGAAAATAAAGTTTTTCACTAAATCGACTTTTGGGGTTGTTAGTATGTTTCATTATTTCTACACTTTACTTTTTTAATCCTCTGTATCTTTGCAGTCCTTATTTAATAATACATTTTGGCTCTTATAAAATCTATATCAGGTATCAGGGGAACTATCGGTGGTCGTCCCGGCGATGGTCTCAGCCCTGTTGACATTGTAAAATTCACAGCTGCTTACGGCACGTGGGTAAAAAAACGTGTTGGCGAAAGCGATGGTGCGGGCAAATCCAAAACCACTCCCAAAATCAGGATCGTCGTTGGTCGTGACGCGCGTATTTCCGGCGACATGGTAAACCGCCTTGTGACAGGTACTTTGATCGGCTTAGGCATCGATGTGACTGATGTTGGTCTTTCTACCACGCCGACTGTTGAAATGGCTGTGCCGGCGGAAAAAGCTTCAGGTGGCATTATTCTTACTGCCAGCCACAATCCGAAGCAATGGAATGCGCTGAAATTACTGAATGAAAAAGGCGAATTCATTTCCGGAGCTGATGGCGAAGAAGTGCTGGCCATTGCCGAAAAAGAAGATTATTCGTTTGCTGAAGTTGGTATGCTTGGTGCTGTGACGCACAATGACACCTACATTCAATATCATATTGATAAAATACTCGCGCTTCCACTGGTCGATATTGATGTGATCAAAGCGGCGAATTTCAGGATCGCAGTTGATGCTGTAAATTCTACTGGCGGAATTGCTGTGCCGATGTTGCTGAAAGCGCTGGGCGTTTCAACTATCACCGAATTATATTGCGACCCTACAGGCGAATTTCCACATAATCCGGAACCGCTTCCTGAAAACCTTCGTGACATTGCAAAGGTCGTTACGAAGTCAAAATCGCATTTGGGAATTGTGGTCGATCCTGACGTGGACCGTTTGGCGATTGTATGTGAAGATGGCGAAATGTTCGGCGAAGAATATACACTTGTCGCAGTGGCCGATTATATTTTGAAAAATAAAAAAGGCAATACAGTTTCCAATCTTTCTTCGACAAGAGCGCTGCGCGATGTAACAGAAAAAGCAGGCGGAAACTATTTTGCTTCTGCAGTTGGCGAAGTGAATGTGGTGGAAATGATGAAAGCGAATAACGCTGTTATAGGCGGAGAAGGAAATGGCGGCGTTATTTATCCTGAATTGCATTACGGTCGCGATGCGCTTGCTGGAATTGCATTGTTCCTCACGCATCTTGCGAAATACGGAAAAAGCTGTTCAATGCTGCGCTCGTCTTATCCCGATTATCATATTTCAAAGAATAAGATCGAACTTACACCTGAAGTGAATGTCGACGGAATCCTCACCGGCATCCAGACAAAATATAAAAAGCAGCCGGTAAATACCGTCGACGGCGTGAAGATCGAATTCGACAAAGAATGGGTTCACCTTCGCCGTTCAAATACGGAGCCGATCATTCGCATTTATTCCGAAAGCGAATCAGAATCGACTGCGAATAATCTTGCGAATAAGATCATTACGGATATCCGTGAATTGATTAAGGAGCAGCAGGCGTAATTCCCTTATGTTCTCCACTTCGCCCGAACAAACGGGAGGGGCTTTTTCACCTGACAATGGCTTAAAGTAAGAGTCGAAAATAGATAGGTTGCATTTATGAAAATGCATTTCCGTTTGTTCGGGCGAAGTCGAGAACATACGGGATTCTTTTTAAAATTCTGTCCTGTTTTGGTTTTCTCAATCGTCATTTGAGTAAAACTAAAACTATGCAAACTTTCCTTGCTCCAATCGAAAAATCTTCGGGGTTGATTATGAAACTGGTGTATTATTTTACCAGCAAACAATTCGTAAAGTTCTTACGCCGTTAAAAGTGCAGGCTGCGCGTTTGCCGATTGCTTTTGGTATGTTCTCCGGAAAGATCAGCAAGCTGGATAAGAAGCTGGTGTTGCCGGGAGAAACTGCAATGCTTATCCGCCAGCAGGTAGCACATCTCAATACTTGTCTTTTCTGTATGGATATCGGTCGTTGGTTCACGATTCAGTCTTCGATGAATGAAGCAAAGTTTAATGCGTTGGGTGAATATAAAACAAGCGCGTTGTTTAATGAATCAGAAAGCGCTTTGCTTGATTATGTAACTGAATTGACGCAAGATAAAAAAGTGAACCGTGAAACTTTTGATCGTTTGGCAAAGCATTATTCAGAACGTGAAATTTGTGAAGTTGTTTGGCTTGTAGCCAGCGAACACTTTTATAACATGACCAATATTGGTCTGAATATTCATTCGGATATGTTGTGTGATGTTAGTAAAAGGAAATGAATCATTGATTCGAGATTCAAGGATTCAAGGATTCAAAATTTTGGATTTGGATTTTAACAGAAAGATATCTACGGGCTTTTGTGCCTCAGAAAGGAGGAGTGGGGAGGGTCTTAAACCCTCGGGGTCTAAGACCCTCCCCACGTTTGTTCTAATTAACGGTATTGTAGTGGTTTAGAAAAGTGAATCGCGACCACAAACGTTTACAAACGATTATAATTGGATTAATACTAAATCCCGCCTTCCCGAAAGCCAGCACAGGTTTAAGTTTATTGAATTTTTGAATCTTGAATCCTTGATTAATGAGTTTCTTTGAATCTTGAATCTTTGAATCTTTGAATTTTTAATTTTGAAAATCTGAATCCTTGATTAGGGAGTTTCTTTGAATTTTGAATCCTTGAATTACTTTTCCTCTTCCACACAATTCAGCGTCCGGAAAGAAAATCTTGAAACGACATGTGCATGTTTTTTCAAAGTGGCGACGTCGAATTTTTTTACTTCGTCGGAAAGCTTTCCTAATTCGAGATGTAATTGGTTTAATGACTGCAATTGCTCTTTCAGCGCATCTTCTGTTTCCTTTTTTTTATCTTCGTCATTTTCCTCCTGTTTATTCTTTCCGTTTCCGGCAGTTTTTCTGAGCGTGGTAATGAGGTCAGCGTTCATTGCGTAGAATTCAGTTTGGTTTGATTTTTTTAATGCTTCAAAAAACGGTCGAGCGATGGAACCGTTGCTGACTGAGACTGACAGCAGCAACATCACGGCCTGGTAGATCGGAAGATTTTCCTTTGTGTAATTCGGAAGATCGCTGTGAACGCGCAGTAGCCGGTAGAGATTTCCGTAACGTTTTACAGTGCGTGGTGTGGCGCCGATGATAGGAGCGATGCTTTTCATAAACGTCAGCTCTTCTTCTGAGATGCTGAGATTTTCGACTTGCTCGATGAATTCTTTTTTGGCTTCTTCTTCGGCTTGTTTCTTTTTTCTCGCTTTCTCTTCCTCTTGAAGTAATTTATTTTTCAAAGCCTCGGTTTGTTCTTCCGTTACGTTTGCAAACGGATCCTGCATAAGAGAATTTCCTGTATTCAGAGGATCGTTTAGTGGCCCGGTATGCGGATTTTCTTCGCTGACTTTTTTCTCTTCTTCTTTCAGCTTCACTTGTCCTTTGAAAAGATTATCCAGTAATTTCTTTGCGCCGGAATTATCCATTGGACGCAGCACAAACGGCACCTGGAAAATTTTCTCGAGATAATCGAACGGCGTTGCTCGTTGTCCGGGAAGCTTTGAGGTATCACTGTCTTCTTCTGCATCGAGGTGCAGCTGTTCTTTGTATTGTTCTTTCAGCGCTTTAGAAACCCAGCGTGGCTCGACAC
>JALYQL010000326.1 GCA_030855855.1 Bacteroidota bacterium
CACTCACGCAAAAAAAAGTCGCGAGCGTCGCGACTCAACAATCAATCCTCAATCCAATCGAAAATCGGCAATCCAATCGAAAATCGGCAATCACCAAGAGAACTCCTCGGTAATTTAAAAGTCGCGAGCGTCGCGACTCAACAATCAATCCTCAATCCAATCGAAAATCGGCAATCCAATCGAAAATCGGCAATCACCCAATCGGCAATCACCAAGAGAATTCCTCGGTAATTTGCACATTATACCTACATTTAGCCTTCTCAAAAATGAAGTATGACGCATCTTTCAGACCGTATCAATCGGCTCAGTGAATCGCAGACCATCGCGATGGCAAGACGGAGCCGCGAATTGATAGCACAGGGAATTGATATTATCAGCCTCAGTCTCGGCGAACCCGATTTCAAAACGCCGGAGGTCATTAAGAAGGCAGCCAAAGATGCCATCGATCACGACTTCAGCTATTACACACATGTTTCCGGATACCTGGAATTACGCCAGGCCATCGCGCAAAAATTCGAACGCGATAACGGATTAAAATATACTGCCGATCAAATCGTCGTTTCTACAGGTGCAAAACAATCCATCGCGAATGTTGTTTTGAGCCTCATAAATCCCGGCGATGAAGTACTTGTGCCAATGCCGTATTGGGTTAGCTACGTCGAGCTGGTGAAGCTGGCAGAGGGCGTTCCCGTCATTATCAATACATCGATCGAAAACGATTTTAAAGTAACAGCCGAACAAATTGCAGCAGCCATCACCCCAAAAACGCGGTTGCTCATGTTCAGCACGCCGTGTAATCCAACAGGCACTGTTTATTCCAAAGAAGAATTGCGCGCTATTGCAGAAGTGATAGCCAAGCAACCGGAATGTTACATCATGGCAGATGAAATTTACGAGCATATTAATTTCATCGGCAGCCATCAAAGCATCGCACAGTTCGATTTTATTTACGATCGCGTAGCCACTATCAACGGCGTTTCAAAAGGATTTGCAATGACGGGCTGGCGCGGTGGAATTCTCGCGGCGCCATTATGGTTAGCCAAGGCCTGCGATAAAATGCAGGGCCAGTTTACTTCTGCTACCAGCTCTATCACACAAAAAGCCATGCACGCTGCCATGCTCATGGATCCGACCAGCACCTACGAATTGCGCGACGCTTTCAAACGCCGCCGCGATCTCATGCTGAACGCCATGAAAGATATTCCCGGAATGAAATTAAATGTCCCTGAAGGCGCCTTTTATTTATTCCCCGACGTGCGCGCATTTTTCGGAAAACGTTTCGGCGAAACTGTCATCAACAACGCAACTGACCTGAGCTTGTATTTGTTAGACCAGGCGCATGTCGCTATCGTTCCCGGCGCAGCTTTTGGTGATGATAATTACATCCGTATTTCTTATGCTACTGCTGATGAAAAATTGGTGGAAGCGGCAAGGCGGATGAAAGAAGCTCTTGCTAAATTGAGCTGATTCAAGAATTCAAAATTGGCAATCATTTGTGCCTTGCGTCGCATTGAGGCATTACAATTCACGTGGAATTTTTAATCCAACGAATTGGGCATATTACTGAAAAATAGTTGGTGAGAATTGAATACTTGAATATTGAATCCTACTCCGGTAACTTCCCTTTTTTCTTGAAAAGACTGGTAAGATTTCCAAGACCATCAATGATCTTTCTCAGCACATCAAAATAAAGCGTGATCGCCATAACAAGCGACATTCCCCAGAGCACACAAAGGTTCACCCAGAATGTATCGAAGTAGCGGCCCATGATCTTTTTTCGTGGCGCGAAGAAATGCGAGTTCGCGCGGTTCGACTGGTAAGGCTCGAGGAAAACCGGATCGGCGCGTTGAATGAGAATTCCATCCTGCTCGATGATCTTGTTGAACTCATTGCTGTTTTTCACCAGGTCGCCAAGACTTTCGTTGAGGTAATCGTCTTTCAGCTTGTTGAATGCTGCACGTTTTGCTTCCGCTATTTTCGGGTCTTTATCTTCGGTGCGGTCGCGGATGGCTTTATCTCTTGCATCGTTGTTCGCATTGAATACCTTCATGTAAATCGTGTTTACAAGATTGAGGTAGTTACGCATATCATTCGCCTGCGCTGTGCCGAATTTTTCAGGTGTGATAACTGAAACTTTCTTGTTCAGTTCCTGCAGCTGTGACATAAGCGAAGTTGCGATCGCGTTGATCTTTTTGCGCTGCATCAACTCCTTAACCCTGGAAAGGTCAGTGGCAATCTCTGTTTTTATCAGCTCTACATCCGCTTTAATCTCAGTTGCAACACTATCGCGGTAAGTCTTGGCCTGTGCAGCACTTAGTTTCGAAAGCGAACTGTCATTTGGCACGAATACTCTTGAATTCGTTTCACACTTGTCAATCTTTCCACGCAGGTGCGGGATCCAGTAATTTCTCCTGAAATCCGCCATGCTGATCATCTCATCGTATTTGTAGAACAGCTTCTCGTAATCGTTTTTCGCAAACTGGTTAATTGCAAGCGCTTCAAATGCCCAACGGGAAGCCATCATTTCACCTGCGACCGGAACTGTGCGTTGAGAGGTAATGGCAGGATTCAGCTTTTCAAATTTCACGATCACGCCGCTGAGCAAGAGCTGCGGAATGATGAGGAAAGGAATTAAAATATAGATCGTCACCGCGGAATTGAATGCCGACGAAATATTTAATCCGAGCATATTCGCGAAGCACGATGTGGTGAAAAGCACCAGCCAGTAATCAACCCACATTCCTTTTATTTCCAGCACGTAATTTCCGACCAGCACGAATGTGAATGTCTGAATAGCGGAAAGAATGAACATGATGCTGATCTTCGACATTAAATATGAGGAGCGGCTCAGGTTCAGGAACGATTCACGCTTGAGGATTTTACGATCGCGGATAATTTCTTCGGCAGAAACCGTAAGCCCGATAAAGAGCGCAACAACCACCGACATGAATAAATACGCCGGCATGTTTTCATTCTCACGGAAAATGTAACCGACTTTATTCGAAACGTCAGTGTTATAAAACTTGATAAGGTATGCAAGAATAAATGCCAGCACCGGCGCCTCGAGCATGTTGATGAGCATGTATTGTGTATTCGTCAGCTTGGAACGCACATCGCGGGTGACGAATACAAAAAACTGCTTGGCTTTATTCGGAATATTGAATGTGCTTTCAGGATTGTCAGCTGTGGGAATAACCGGCTCCTGTTTTGCTTCAATATGCTCTTTGTAAAAATTATTCCATTCGCCCGGAGAAACTTTCCGGTTGCGTGTTAAGTTTCCATACTCATCCACCACCTTCGACTCGATGATGTTGAAGATCTGCTCGGGATTTACATTACCACAGGTCGGGCATTCGCTTTCATCGCTGTTCGCCTGGTTGACCATCTTCTTGAAATAGACGACAGCATCAACAGGATTGCCATTATAGATCGGGAAACCTCCGCGATCGAGAATGAGCAGCTTGTCGAACATTTTGAAAATATCAGACGACGGCTGGTGAATTACAACAAATACCAATTTGCCTTTCAGCGCAAGCTCTTTCAACAAATCCATGATATTTTCCGAGTCGCGGGATGACAAACCGGAAGTTGGTTCATCCACAAAAAGCACGGAAGGCTCACGGATCAATTCAAGCGCGATGTTCAGACGTTTCCGTTGACCACCGGAAATTTTCTTGTCGAGCGGGCTTCCAACTTTTAAATTTCTTGGCTCATACAAACCAAGATCAGAAAGCAATTCGTCAACAATCTTGGAAATTTCAGCGTCGCTCAGGTTTCCGAAGCAGAGCTTTGCGTTGTAAAAAAGGTTCTGGAAAACGGTCAGCTCTTCAATCAGAAGATCATCCTGCGAAACCATCCCGATCACACCTTCAATTTTATCTTTCTGGCGGTGAATATCAATACCATTGATCAGCACTTCTCCTTTAGTAGGAATTTCGTTGCTGTTCAGCACATTTAACAAAGTCGATTTTCCTGCGCCCGACCCGCCCATAATGCCGATCATCTTCCCCGATTCTTCCTGGATATTGACACCACGCAATCCTAATTTTCCACCTTTGAAAGAAAATTCAAGATTATTTGCATTGAATGTAATGCGTGATCCCGTTTTGCTGGAAAGGAATGCGCTGATAATATCGCTGTAATAAACAGGCTGTACTTTCGAGCTACGCAGCGATGAACCCGGTGTAAGAATGTACACTTTGTTCAGGATCATTGCCTGCCCGTTAAGATTGAGCTCCGCGCCACCAAAATAACGGCAGGCATACATTCCAACACTTGAAAGATAAACAATGACTACCCGGCCATTGCCAAGTGTTTCATTGTAAATATGATGTGCATTGGTATATTTCTGGGAAGCATCTCCGTCAATAACGAGGAAGTCTGAAATATCCGGCATGTCTTTGATATCCTTCTCGACAAAATCCCGGACCAGGGCAAATTCACTTTGTTCAATATTAAATGTTTCAGAAACGGTCTGAACGAATTCAAGCTCCTGCTCAGAAATTTCGTAGCTGGAGTGAATAAATTCAACGAGCCGTATAAGCACAACGACTTTTTGTTTTTGTGTCAGCTCTTCGTTGATCTGGGTGCAGATACGAAGAACTTTTACGGAGTTGAGGGAAGTACGTTTTGCTGAACCGTCTTTACGTTTTGCAACCTGATGATGGGCTTCGAGGAATTCGTCAAATAAAGTAAGATACTGATCGACCAGCTCGAGGCTGAGCTGCTGTTTAAGAAATGACTCTACAATTCCTCTGCTTGCTGATGTAACGCCGTCAACCTTCGCAATAATAGCGAAGAGCTGCATGAGGGCTTTAAGTATTCTTTCACTCATATAGGGTAATCAGGGAATCGGGAATAAAGGTAAAAATATAAAAATCCCCGTGAGTTCGGTGTTTCTATATTTTAAATTGAGTGATTACTTATTATAAGGTTTAAAAAAGAAAGACCGCCCGACTTTGCAGAGGAGCGGCCAGTTCAGAAAATCGTTGTTTATTGCTTGAAACCTATTGCTATCACTGCAAATCCCGAAGCCTTACCTACCGCGGGGTTGAGTGTTGCCTCGATAACTATTTCCACTGTAGAGCTCACTTTGAAATCCCAATAAGGAGCATTATTATGCTGTGAATTGGAGAAAATCAGGAAACGCTGGCCTGTGTTCGGGTCATAGGAATACACTGAAAAATTCAGGTTTCCATCGGTATTTCCGCTTGCGGCCGCAATACGATAAGTTGTTCCGGCGAAGAATGTAGCATGGAATTCAGCATTCTGACCGGAAAGCACCAACGCCCGGTAGGTTTGTCCATCCGAAACAAAAGGTGGAACGATATGTCTGGTAGTAAGTCGTGTAGTTGAGTCCAATTGTGCAACCGCGTGGTTATTAAACGCCAACAGCCCGGTAAACAGAAACAGGAAAAGGATAAATTGCTTTTTCATACAGGAGAGTGATGCTGGGTTATTTAATAATGTAGTCGCGGACAGCAGTTACTTTGGTGGTAAGGTCGGTGAGCTGTTGGGGGGTAATCTTTACTTCTGTTTTTCCGCCGATTGTGGTCATTTTCGCAGTTTCGTCATGGACCGGTTCTTCGAAAGTGTATTTAATCTCGACTTTCTGGTAAGCATCATTTAGCTCAGCGAATAATTTAATCAGCTCAGCATATTCAGGCTTGTTCAGGTCTGTAAGCACTTTAACAATGCCTGCGGCAGTTCCTTTTTGCTCACCGATACGGATTGCAACGCCTTCACCCGGCTTTTGTTTATACACATTAAGGGCGAAATAGATGCTTTCGATCCAGCCACCGGCAAGGATCAACGCTGCTGCATCATCCTGCTCGCTTTCACGAAGAAATTTATCGGAGCGCTGGTAAGCTTCACCGACCAATGAAAGGATAGAATCTTTTTTACCGACGTTATCGCTGAAACGTTTCATCAGGCTGGCATCGAAACTTCCTGTGATCTTGAGGGATGTACCAAGCTGCACAACGGTTTTGTAATATTCCATAGCATCGCCGGTATTTTCATACATGGTGACGTAACCGAGATCGGCGCCGTAGATGCCAAGGTTGAGCGATTGTTTCATCCCGTCGGAATATTTCGAGAGGTTGGCAACCGGATTCATCATGTTTTTATCGTAGAGCGCGCCGCTTTTTTTGATCATATCGGCCACGATCATTGGAGAAGGCATCATGAAGCTTTGGCCCTTTACTTTGAGTCCAACGGCGTCGATAGTGTCTTTCGGAATGGTATCGTTCGGATCCACTTCGGGATCGCCGGTACAGGAAGACATAAAAACCGCTGCAGTAAGAGCGATCAGGGTATTGGGAAAATTCAACTTCATCGATAGATGCGTTTCAGGGTGTTTTAAAAGTCGCCGCAAGTACGAAAAAAAACGGGAGTTTTCAAAAGGGTATTTTCAATTAATCTCCACACAACAGGCCTTTATCCCTTGAATTTCCAGCCTTTATGCCAGAAAAGAACTATTACCAATAACCAGATTACCAGTTACCGATAAAAGATTGACCAGCTCTTATAAGCCATTTGACTGCTTTTCAACTGAATTCATAACATTGCATGGTTAATTGGTAATTGGTAATCAGGTAATTGGTAATTCTGTTTTGTTCTACTTTTAGGCAAAATCTTACTGCCTGTGAAAAACCGACCATTAGCGATACTTATTTCTGTTTTCTTTTTCTGGGGATTTGTTGCGGCTTCGAACACCATTCTTATCGGCCTTTTTAAAAAGAATTTTGAACTTTCGCAATTCCAGAGTCAGCTGGTGGACTGGGCTTTTTATATGGCCTATGCAATCGGGGCTGCTGTCTTTTTCCTCATTTCTTTCATTGCCGGTGATCCGCTGAACAAGATCGGTTATAAAAAAGGCCTGATCCTCGGACTGATCATTTCAGCGATCGGAGCGCTTGGCTTTATTCCGGCTGCGATGAACAATTCGTTTCCGTTAATGCTGACCGGCTTGTTCACCATTGCCCTAGGATTTGCATTGCAGCAGATTGTTGCGAATCCTTATGTAATGGCGCTTGGAAGCCCGGAAACAGGTGCGCACAGGAATATGCTTGCGGGTGGGATTAATTCGTTTGGAACTACGATCGGGCCTTTGTTGCTGGCGTTTGCGGTTTATGGGAATATTGCTGGAAGCCCGGCTTATCTCGAAAGGGGAAGTGATAAATTAGAAATCGATCTTTCTATCGAACGAACAACTGGAAATTCAGAAACTGTAAAAGCAAACTTTTTGAATTATTCGGATAGCACATGGCCGTCCACAAAAGCAAATACGTATTACTTCGGGGTTACCGAGAGCCAGGTAAATTCAGTATACCAATCACTCGTTGAGAAAAATTCCGGGGGCCTTGTATTTTCCTCACTCGGATCTGACACAATGACTCAAAGAATCATTGGCAACCTGAAAAAGAAATTTCCCGGAAAACATATTCCATTACTGCATTTAAATCTGGATGAAAAATCAATTTGGGCTTTATCAGGCGCTGCTTCCAATACGGATACTTTCATTGAAGTAAAATACTACGGAGTTGATAGCGTAATTATCCCAAGCCTCATTCTCGCCTGCGCATTTTTATTATTTGCTTTGATTCTCGGTATGTCAAAATTACCACCGATCACCAACAGCGAAAAAATGGCCGGCGATCTCGGTGCGCTTCGTTATCCACAGATATGGCTGGGCATGCTGGCTATTTTTGTTTATGTAGGAACAGAAGTAACGATACAAAGTAATTTGCCGGAATATATGCGAAAAATGTTTGGCCGTGAATCCGGAACAACCGTGCATTTTATTTCGCTGTACTGGGGAAGCTTAATGATCGGAAGATGGGTAGGTGCATTGACGGTTTTCAACCTGAAAGGAAAAATGAAAACCTTATTGACAATAGTAGTTCCGATCCTTGTTTACGGACTCATCCTGCTTGTCAATTATATTAAAGGAAGCCCGATGGAAGATCTGTTAAAATACATTCCATTTATCGGAATCATAATTGTGGGATTTTTTATGGCTGCGGAAAAGCCGGCACGCACAATGATCCTTTTCGGTTTAATGGCGGCCGTGATGATGGGCTTAGGAATTTTGCTCAATAACGAATGGAGCACTTATTGTTTTGTAAGCGGCGGATTATTTTGCTCAGTCATGTGGCCTTGTATTTTCAGCCTTGCAATTGCAGGTTTAGGAAAATACACAACACAAGGTTCAAGCCTGCTCATCATGATGATCCTTGGCGGAGCAATAATTCCGCCTTTGCAAGGATTAATTTCCGATGGATCGTTAGGAATACATTATTCCTACATCGTTCCTTTGATCGGCTTCCTCTTCCTCGCCTGGTTCGGATATAAAGTCCGCAAAGTGCTCGTAAAACAAGGAATCGATTACGACAAAACCGTTGATGCAACACATTGATATACTCCAATAGCCCCGGCCTGAAGGTGCGGGGCTATTGGAGCGCGGGGCTATTGATTAACCCTATTTCAAATCTTCGAATCTTCGAATTAATCCAATCCTTCCAACACATTATTAATCGCACCAAAATCCGGGATCTCCGACGCATTTTCCAACACTTCCGCATAACGCACAATTCCGTCTTTGTCGATAAGAAATGCTGCGCGTTTGGCAACACCTTTCATCAGTATAAATTCATCATAAGCCACTCCATAAGCGTTGATAGCTTCTTTATTGAAATCTGAAAGTAATGCAAAAGGCAGGTTTTGCTCTTCTTTATACTTTTTGAGCGTAAAATGTGTGTCAATGGATATTCCCAATACTTCAGCATTAGCATTGGCATAACGTGCAATATCATCGCGCACACCGCATAATTCTTTCGTGCATGTTCCTGTGAACGCAAACGGGAAGAATAATAAAAGGACATTTTTCCCTTTGTATTGCTCCAGGTTGTGAAGCTGTTTTGCGGTATCAGGTAAATTGAATGCAGGTGCGGTTTGTCCGACAGAAATACTCATAAGAAAGGATTTTAGAATAAGTGATTTTAGATTGAAAAAGGTTCTATTTGATTATGGAGGAATTTCAGATCAGCTGATTTTAGATTGGATTTGTTTAAAAATCAGAAATTTTCTGTTAGTGGTGTCATATGCGCATCTGACACCACTAACAGATTTCAGATCAATTGATTTTAGATTGCAAAGATGGAGAGTTTATCTTAACCCTTACTATTGTCATTCTCTATATCTGCATCAGTATTACTTATCAAACATTTCATTTTTATAGTGGGAATTCCTCGTAAATTTGACGCGATCAAAAATCTAAAATCACTTATTCTAAAATCAATAAACATGCAAGTATTAGTAGGCAAAAAAGCTCCTGTTTTCAAGGCGAAAGCGGTGGTAAACGGAAAAGACATTGTTTCTGATTATTCACTTGATCAGTTCGTCGGAAAAAAATACGTGGTCTTCTTTTTCTACCCGAAAGATTTCACATTCGTTTGCCCGAGCGAATTGCATGCTTTCCAGGACCTGCTTTCTGAATTTGAATCGCGCAATACTGCTGTAGTTGCCTGTTCTACCGATACAGAGCAATCACATTGGGGCTGGCTGCAGGTTTCGAAAAATGACGGCGGCATCAAAGGCATTACCTACCCGATCGTTGCCGACACAAACAAAACAATCTCTTACAATTACGGCGTTCTCAACGGCGAATATGACGCAAACGAAGACGGCGATATGATCGCTTCTGCGGAAATGATCGCTTACCGCGGACTTTTCCTCATCGACAAAAATGGCGTGGTTCGCCACCAGCTGATCAACGATCTTCCACTCGGACGCAATGTTGAAGAAGCACTTCGCATGGTTGACGCTCTGCAATTCAACGAAGAAAGCGGCGAAGTTTGCCCGGCCAATTGGTCGAAAGGCAAAACAGGCATGAAAGCGACGCATGAAGGTGTTGCGAATTACCTGGCGACAGCAAGAGTTTAAGCAGATTCTGAACTTATAAAGTGGGGCCGGATTTAACACCCGGCTTTACTTTTTTATTATCCCCCTTACTTTATCTCACACGGATTGCTTTTCTAACTTTGCCGTGATGAACAGATTGAAAGTCCTGCTGGTAAAACTGACCATTCCGTTTATTGTCCTCGTCTGCACCTGGCATTCCGCGAATATTCATTGGGGAAAACACTGGCATCCCATCATTGCTTCAGATGGAAAAGGTTATTATTCCTACCTGCCTGCCGTATTTATTTACCACGATCTTAATTTCAGCTTTTTCGATACGATAGAAAATAAATACTACGATTCCCATCTCAAGTATGATTATCGCTCGATGGGCAATGGCAAAATCATCAATAAATATTTTTGTGGCGTTTCTGTTTTACAGCTTCCTTTTTTTCTTGGCGGACATGCAGCAGCAAAAATATCCGGTGCTGAAATGGATGGTTATTCAAAACCTTATGCCATCGCGCTGAACATCGGCGCCATTTTCTGGCTAATGATCGGGCTGATTTACATGCGCAAGCTGTTACTTGCATTCGGCGCCGACCGCTTAAAAGCATCACTCGTCATTCTTACGTTTGTTTTCGGCACAAATCTTTTTTTCTATACCATCGGAGAGCCGGCCATGTCGCATGTCTACTCATTCGCGCTGGTAACACTCTTCTTTGTGTACAGCAAAAAATGGATCGATAATTCGCAAAATAAATATTTGCTGCTCACTTTTTTATTGCTTGGAATAATTGCCGTAGTGCGGCCGGTAAACCTCCTTATTATTTTATGGATACCGTTTGCCGCAGGTTCCTTGCCGGCCACATTCGGGCTCATTAAAAAAACAATTGCAAAGCCGCTCTGTTTAATCGCTGCTCTCCTCTTTTTCATCCTGCCTGTTTTTATCCAGTTGGTGATCTACAAAATATCCACAGGCCATTTTTTCGTTTATGCTTACGGGATCGAGAAATTTAATTTTGGAAATCCTGAAATTATAAATTTCCTGTTCAGCTATAAAAAAGGGCTGTTCATTTACACCCCGCTCACCTTCCTTTCGTTGTTCGGACTGATCCCCCTCTGGAAGCAAAACCGTTTTCGTGCATTATGGATATTCTGTTCATTGCTCCTTATTGTTTATGTGCTTTCCTGCTGGTGGATGTGGTTCTACGGCGGCAGCTTCGGCATGCGGGCGATGATCGAATTTTTCCCGATTTTCGCCTTGTTGTTTTATTTCCTTATCGACGCAATTAAGATCAAAACACTGCGTTGGGGAATTATTGCAATCACTTTGCTCGTTGTTATCCTGTGCCAGTTCCAGACCCTGCAATACCGCTATGAAGTTATCCACTGGTCGGACATGGACAAAGAAAGCTACTGGAATACTTTCCTGAACATCGATTTTCTCAGGAAAAAATTTCATTAATCATCTCTTCCCTCCTCCTATTCTGCTTAACTTGGTAGAGTAATCCGGCTATGTTCAAGCGCTCCCTTTTCTTTTTTATTTTCTGCATCAACAGCGTATTCCTTTCCGCACAGCAATATAATTTTCATAATTATTCTGTGGGCGATGGGCTCGCGCAATCGCAGGTTTTCACAATGGCAGAAGATCCGCGTGGTTATTTGTGGTTGGGAACGCGCGGTGGCGGATTGAGCAGGTTTGACGGAACAAATTTCCGGACGTTTACAGTAGATGATAGTCTGCCGAGCAGCTTTGTGCAATGCGTAAAAGTAGATCCGAATGGAAATATCTGGGTGGGAACAGATGAGGGCGCAGCGTGGTATGACGGGCAAAAATTTCATCCACTGAAATTTCCTGGCAGCAATGGATTGATCTATGATTTTCATTTTGCAAAAGATAATATTGTCTATATCGCTACCAATGACAGCGGACTTGTTGAAATGCAAAATGGAAAAGTGATCCATCATTTTTTCTATCCGAAGAATGGGCTGTTATCCAATCGTGTCTGGTGCGTGACTGAAGGACCCGATGGCGAGATCTGGGCAGGAACAGAACAAGGACCGAGCAGAATTATAAATAACCGTTCGCAATCGTATGGTAATAAACAAGGATTTCCGGTTATTGGTGTGCGTAAAATTATTGTGGGAAATGATAAAACGATCTGGTTCGCGACTTACGGAAGCGGGTTGATCAAATTAAAAGATTCAACTGTCACAAGGATTACTGTCGATGACGGTCTTTCAAATAATTCTGTTCAATGTCTCATGCAGGACCGCGCAGGAAGGATATGGGCGGGAACTCCTTCTGGAGTAACAAGAATCTCGGGAACGGAAGTAAAACAATTTTCAGAACGTGAAGGATTATGCAGTAATGCTGTTATGTCTATTCTGCAGGATTCCTGGGGAAATATATGGTTCGGAACTTCGGGCGGCGGGGCGTGCAAATTGGATGGCGAGCGGTTCATTCATTTCAATGAAAAAAGCGGCGACATGGGAACATGGGTATATGCAGTTCATTGCGATAAAAAAGGAAAAATGTGGTTTGCGACTTCGCGTGGAGGTGTGACGGAATATGACGGAATCTATTACACGAATTATTATGAAGGGGCGGGATTTACCAGCTATAAAGTTAAATGCATGGGCGAAGATACTTCCGGAACTATGTGGTTCGGAACTGTTGGTGATGGCGCTTACAAACTACAGAATGGCACTTTTCAGCATTACACTCCAAAGGATGGATTAAGCCTGAACTTTGTCAATGCTTTTTTTACAGATGATTTTAACCGGCAGTGGATCGCAACAGCGGGAAATGGGATTTCTATTTACGATCCGCTGACAAATTCCTTTACACGTGTCGGGGAAAAAGACGGATTGCCTGACCAACGGCTCAATGCATTGGCAAGTGATCGTGACAAAGGAGGCAACATCTGGGCCGGTGGAACTCGCGGTGGAATATTCTGCATTCATTATGACAGCGCAGGAGTTACAACTATTCAGCAATACACCGCGGAAAAAGACAGTCTGCCCGGAAATTTCGTTCGCAGCGTTACGCGTGACCGATACGGAAATATGTGGTTCGGATTTGCCGGTGGCGGTATCTGCAGGTATGCAAATGAAAATGGGAAAGGGTATTTCACCAATTATTCCAAAAAGCAAGGACTTGCTTCCGACAATGTTTATCTATTACAATTCGATACCGAAGGAAATCTTTGGGTTGGAACAGAAAAAGGATTGGATAAAATTCTGTACGACCGCAATGGGAAAATGCTTTCGATTAAACATTACGGAAAAGGTGAAGGGTTGAATGGAATTGAAACTTCATTAAACGCATCTTGCCTGGATACCGCCGGAAGAATCTGGTTCGGCACGATCAGCGGCGCGAGCATGTATACGGTTCAGAATGATTTCATCACACGTGAAGCGCCAAAAATTCATCTTACCGGAATCCGTTTGTTCTTCGACCCGATCGAAAAAACGGCTTACTGGAATTCAGAATTAAAAACAAAATGGTTTCCTATTCCGGCACCGATCACATTACCCTATACACAAAATCACCTGCGTTTTGAGTTCAGCGCGATAGATCTGAGAAACCCGGAAGGCGTTCGTTTTCGCTGGCAGCTTGTTGGCTTTGACAAAGAATGGTCGCCCGAAAATACCGACAGGCAGGCCATTTATTCTTACCTGCCACCGGGAGAATACACATTTAAAGTTCAGGCGAAAAATTCTGACGGTTACTGGAGCAAGACCGAAGAATTTTCTTTTTGCATTACTCCGCCGCTCTGGGAAACATGGCCATTCCGCATCATGAGCGGTGTACTTATTTTGGTGGTAATCGGAATAATTTTCTCGTGGCGCGTTCGGCTTATCAAGCGAAAAACAAAACAACAGCTCGAGAAAGTAACGCTCGAAAAACATATTCTTGAGCTGGAACAAAAAGCTTTGCGACTGCAGATGAACCCACACTTTATTTTTAATGCACTTCAATCGATTCAAGGTTTCATTGCCAGGAATGATTCCGTCGAAGCCAGAAAATATCTCGCTAAATTCGGAAAGCTAATGCGTTCGACACTGGAAAACTCGAGACAAACATACACGAGTATAACGCTTGAAGCAGAATCGCTTACGCATTACCTCGCTCTTGAAGCGTTATGCCAGGGAAATCGTTTTACGTTTTTAATTGACATTCATGAAAGCATCGACCCGGAAGCTACATTCATTCCTGTTATGCTGATCCAGCCGTTTGTAGAGAATGCCGTCATTCACGGCGTGCTTCACCAGCTGGAAAAGCCCGGCATGATCACGATCCGTTTTAAACTTGATATTGCAAAAAATGGAATGAAATCGATCATCTGTGAAATTGAGGATAATGGTGTTGGTCGTGCGAAGGCGAAAGAATATGAATCAGAAATTCAAAAAGATCATAAGTCGGCCGCCCTGGAAATTACACGTGAGCGTTTGGCGCAGGCGAATGAAAAAGGTAAAGCTGAAAGTAAGCTGGAGATTATCGACTTGTTTGATGCTGCAGGAAATGCTTCAGGAACTAGAGTGGTGATCAGGATCGGGAATGTAGTGTTTGAATAATCGAAGCCGAGATTGAATTTCAGACCATTTTGTTGACGTCAACAAAATGGTCGTATTGAGGACTAAAAAATGAAGTTTTAAAATAAATATTTTGATTTAAAAAAATTTCACTACGTTTGCCGCCCTTTTGTTTTTCTGGTTACGATTTTTTTTACTTTAATTATTTGTTGTATATCTAAATTTAAATTTGAAATGAGATGAAAAAAGAACTTATCAGTGAACTTTTTTTGAAGTTTGAAAACGCACGTTATGTTTATAAAAATATTGAATGTTGGAGCGCGAGAGACATTCAGGAAATTTTCAATTATGCAGAATGGAGAAACTTCATTAAGGTAATTGACAAAGCAAAAGAGGCCTGTAAAAACAGTGAGGAATCAATTTCAGACCATTTTGTTGACGTCAACAAAATGGTCACCCTTGGAAGTGGTTCGGAAAGAGAAATCGATGATCTTGCATTAACAAGATATGCTTGTTACCTTATTGCGCAAAACGGAGAACCAAGCAAAAATGAAGTAGCTTTTGCTCAAACATATTTTGCTGTACAGACGCGAAAACAAGAGATCATTGAAAAGCGTTTATTAGATGTGGCACGGGTAAGTGCACGTGAAAAACTTTCTAAATCTGAGAAAAAACTTTCTGCGCTTATCTACGAACGAGGAGTGGATCATAAAGGTTTTGCGCTTATCAGAAGCAAAGGCGACCAGGTTTTATTTGGAGGCAATTCTACACAAAAGATGAAACTGAAATTAAAGATTCCCGAAAACAAACCTTTGGCTGATTTTCTTCCGACTCTTACCATAAAAGCAAAAGATTTTGCTAATGAATTGACCAGCCACAACATTGAAGTCAAAGACCTCAAGGGCGTAAGCTCAATTTCAATTGAACATATCGAAAACAATAAAGCAGTACGTAAAATACTCCTCAAAAGAGGTGTTAAACCCGAAGATCTTCCAGCGGATGAAGATGTTCAAAAAGTAAAAAGGCGTCTGGCGGGAGAAACAAAAAAAGTTTTAAAGACCGGAAAAAATCCTGTAAAAACTAAAAATAAAAAATAATTGCACCTATGGGATTGAGCATACATTATAACGGACAGTTCAGAAAAGGCGCTTCGCTTGAGGGATTGATTGAGGAATTAGAAGATATTTCCAAAATATATAATTGGGAGTACCACGTTTTTGAAAAAAAATTTCCCACGGTTAATTTTGACAAAAATAAACATGATGGAAAACTTTATGGCATCTGCTTTACACCTTTGGGTTGTGAAACAATCGCAATCTCTTTTCTCTCAAATGGAAAAATGAGCGGACCCGCACAACTACAATTGTATGGCAATTCCAATAATATAGCTGAATCGGAATATCTGTATATGCTATTTACAAAAACACAATATGCAGGAAGTGAAATTCACATGCTCATTATTCATTTGCTGAAATACCTGAACACAAAATACTTTACTGATTTTAAGTTGATAGATGAGGGCCAATATTGGGAAACAGGGGATAAAAAATTGTTACGGGAGACTTTCAAAAATTACGAAGAGCTAATAGAAGCTTTTTCATCGTCTCTGAAAACAATGCCAATGAATTCAAGTGAAACAATCGAGGTATATTTAGAAAGGTTGATGACCATTATAAATAAGAAAAATAAGAGTGAGTGAAATTCCATAATGCACTCTTAAAATCACTCATACACATAAAAATAGATCGAAGTAAGGTTTTCGCTTTTAAGCATTTTTCTTCAGGAGCTTTCCTGCAGAGGAATACTGATTCTTTTCCATGGAAAAAGTCTTGCCACCTTTCCATTTATGATTTAACAACATACGATCACTTGTGTCGTATTCGAAAATCTCATTGAACCATGGCGAACTTCCGGCTTTATCATCGAGATGATAGCTGATCGCAACCGGCAAATTTTTCAGGTTACGTATTTCTCTTATCTCTTCGAGAAAATCGCCATTCTGATTATAGACTTCCTCAGAAACATTATTTTCAGTAACAGAAGGATCGTAATAGCGGTAAATCCGCGATGCAGCAGCAATCGTTTCAATAGATGATTCAACGAAAAGGCTTTCCATTTACCAGCTTCTTAAAACCATCCACAATTGGTTGATCAATCAGGTACGTTCTGACAATCGTTATGCTTCATGAAATTCATATTCGAAATAATCCACATACATTCCTCTCGAAAAAGAACGAATGCCGATCAATTCCGCCAACCCGCTTTCACCAAAACGCCGGTTAATCTTGCTCATGATCTTATCCTGCTGGTGCTGCTCTTGCCTGGTCACGCGATCACGATCGTCATAAGTATAATACACAATAAAATTATCAGAATCATTGACAGAAATGGAATGCTCTTCCAGCTCACGGTCTTTTTCGTCGAAGAGAATTTTTACATACTCTGTTACCTTATCCTTATTGTTAAACGTCGCCATCGCAATATTGTCCTCCCGTGTACGCGGATTGAAAAATTCTGTTCTGCGGTAACGATCAAGTGAATAATCATTCACCGTAAATTTTCCTGCTTTCACTTCCCCCTCTCTTTCCTCCCACTCATTCTCTTCCTTCAAAGAAATTTCATCTTCCTCGTCAAACACTTCATGCAGCACTACTTTATCTTTCCAGGTTGAATGATAAAGAAACGTTTCTCTTTTCTGCAGCTCACCATCGCTGTCGTCCACCCGCAATTCGATCACTCTTCCTTCCTCATCATACTTAAAAATGGTAGTCAGCGGAAAACCTTCCTCAAACTCCCGGGTCTCCTTCACAACATTCCCTTTTGCATCGCGTTCGTAAACCGTTTTTTCAGCCAAAGTTCCTTCGGTAAATAATTCGTGAAGAATGGCCTTACCGGCTTCATCAAATGTGTTTTGTGTTTTCTGAACCTCATTGCCACCCGCATCATATTCCACTTCGAAGATCAGCTGACCGTCTTTCAGCATTTCACGGTGGAATACCTTGTGAAAATCAGTCTTATCGATCGTTTCAACATCGGCAAAATCATCAAATTCACCATTCGGAAGGCGATAGACCAGCTGCTTTTTAACCGGTGGGATTTCTTTTTTCGGAGTCGATTGCGTTTCCTGTTGTGCTGCTGATTCTTCTGACATACGTTTTAATTATTGGAGCATAAAAATATACAGAAATCCCAAGTAAACCTTCCTCTATACATTATGAGCGGTTTTCTTTTTACTGCCGGCTATTACAAGCGCTGACCCGGCCAGCGCTACCTCTTTCGACATTTCGATAAGCAAATCCTGTATTTTCCCATCGTTGAGACTCACAAGATAAGGTGCCCGCACCATAAGAATAAAAAGAGTAAACATCGCTGCAAGCAGCAAACTTGCTGTACGATCAAACTTTCTTATTATAATGCTGATGCCGGAAGATACGAGCGCTGTTCCCACAAAATACACCCAAAAACCACGAACCAAAAGGCATATAATCAGGAATGAGGTTCAGTAAAGTTTCTGCGCCTGAAAAATGCAAAAATCCGAAAACAATCATTGCCAGTCCATAAGCGATGCGTCCGGCAGAAGCAAACGTTATTTTTTCCACACCGAAGTTTACCGTTTTTTCCGGCAAAAAGTAAACCGTTGTTCCCTGTTTCTTTCCTTTTATCATTCTTTCCCCATCTAATGCGCAAATACATTATTTTTACCTGTTCCATCATACGATTTAAACAAACCATGAAAAGACTCTTCCCGGTTTTTGCAGTGATTGCCCTTGCATCCTGCTCTTCTGAAAATTCTTCTTCCACAAAAATCGCTTACCCTAAAACGCGCACAGTCGATACTGTTGACACGTATTTCGGAATAAAAGTAGCCGATCCGTATCGCTGGCTGGAAGATGATAATTCAGATTCAACAAAAAAATGGGTGGATGCAGAAAATGCGGTGACGCAGGATTATTTATCGAAAATCCCTTTTCGTGATAAGATCCGTGACCGGCTGAAGCAGATCTGGAATTTTGAAAAGATGAGCGCGCCTTACAGGAAAGGTGAACGATATTTCTATTCGAAAAACGACGGAATGCAGAATCAATTCGTTATGTATTACAAGGAAGGATTGAATGGAGAAGAGAAATTATTGCTTGATCCTAATAAATTGTCCACTGACGGAACGACATCGCTGGCTGGAACTGCTGTTTCACGTGACGGGAAATATATGCAATACGGTATCAGCAAAGCGGGTTCTGACTGGGAAGAATTTTATGTAATGGAAATTGCGACAGGGAAAATGCTGGATGATCATTTGAAATGGATCAAGTTTTCAGGCGCTTCGTGGAAAGGTGATGGTTTTTATTATGGGAAATATGATGCGCCAAAAGGTTCGGAGCTTTCGTCGACAAATACCAACCAGAAATTATATTATCATAAGATCGGCGACCCGCAGGATAAAGATGTGCTGGTTTACAAAGATGATGCTCATGCAGAACGTATGTTCAACGGAGAAGTTACAGAAGACCAGAAATGGCTGATCGTTTATTCATCAGAATTTACCAGCGGAAATGGCTTAATGGTAAAAGACCTAACAGACCCGAAAGCTGAATTCAAAACGATTATTGACTTAACAGAAAAATCTGATAATTACGGAATCGTTGAAATCACAAACAGAAAAATTATCATCCACACAGATCATAGCGCGCCGAATTTCAGGCTGATAGAAGTTGATTTTGACAACCCGGAAGAAACGAGCTGGAAAACATTAATTCCGGAAGCAAAAAGCAAACTTGCTGGTATTTCTATCGCAGGCGATAAATATATTGCGAACTACCTTGTCGATGTGAAATCGCAGCTGATGATCTATGACAAAACAGGAAAAAAACTCGGCGACATTCCGACAGAAAAAATGTGCTCTGTTAGTGAGCTGAGCAGTGACAAAGATGACAGCCTTGTTTTTATCGGCATTTCAACATTTACTTCGCCTGCTTCCATTTACAAGTACAATATGAATACAAATGTTTCCACATTGTACTTCAAGCCGAAAGTTGATTTCAATTCGGACGATTATGAAACCTCGCAGGTTTTTTACCCAAGCAAAGACGGCACAAAGATTCCCATGTTCATCACACATAAAAAAGGGATCAGGATGGATGGAACTAATCCATGCTTCATTTTCGGTTATGGCGGATTCACATCTCACTATTCACCTGAATTCCGCACCGATCGCGCAGTATTTTTAGAATCAGGCGGAATTTATTGCGTGGCCAATATTCGCGGAGGCGATGAATACGGCGAAACATGGCACCAGGGCGGCATCAAATGCAACAAACAAAATGTATTTGATGATTTTATTGCTGCAGGAGAATACATGATTGCGCAAAAATATACGAGCAAGGAAAAGCTCGCAGTGCAAGGACGATCTAATGGCGGTTTGCTGATCGGTGCATGCGAAACACAACGCCCTGATCTTTTCAAAGTGTGCATTCCTATGGTTGGTGTTATGGATATGCTTCGTTACGACAAATTTACTATCGGGCGTAAATGGTCAAGTGATTATGGACTGAGCGAAAATGAAGAGGAATTTAAATGTCTTTATAAATATTCGCCTTTGCACAATATTAAAGAAACTGCATATCCTGCAACATTCATTACAACCGGCGATCATGATGACCGTGTGGTGCCTGCCCATTCATTCAAATTCGCGGCAACGATGCAGGCAAAACAGCAAGGCGATAATCCTGTGCTTATCCGCATTGATAAAAACGCAGGGCATGGCTCAGGAAAACCGACTGATAAACAGATTGAAGAGTTTGCGGATATCTGGGCGTTTGTGTTTTATAATCTTGGGATGAGCTATTAATTTTACAAGATTGCTTGTCATTAAGGCACGGAGCCACAGTAAAAAAGCTGTGGTTTAGTGCCTTTTTCTTTGCGCCGGCCTTTGCGTTTTTTTCGTGCAGGATATGCAGTTTACGAGTGATTCTCTGATGCCTTTTTCCGAAAATTCCGGTTTCTGAAAAATCTCACCACAGAAAAGTGTTGATTCGTCGATTATCCTGTAGCATGCGACTAATTGGTACTGTTTACTGCTCTAAAGCTATTTACCTTCATGGCGTGAAATTGACCCTTTTCATCCTCACCTATTTTTCAGCCATTTTTTCTTGCGCTCAAACCGGCCCCGCAGGAGTTGGCAGCACTACTTCAAATATTGTGTGGCTTAAAGCTGATGCCGGAACTTCCACAACAGTTAATCTTAACCCGGTGTCGCAATGGAATGATAATTCGGGGAATGGCAATCATGTAACGCAGGCAACTGCAAATCTTCAGCCGTTATTCCGTACCCCAGTTGCAGGACAGCTGAATGGCATGCCGGCAATTGAATTTGACAACAATGCCACTACCAATGATTACATGAATTGTGCAGATAACAGCACGCTCGATAATTATACGGGCATGACTTCGTTTTGCGCTTTTCGTTTTAACACCGGCGCCCCGGCAGGAACACCACGTGCTATTTTCAGCAAACGTAACGATCCGTCTTCTCAAAATGATTTCGGGTGGTTTAATTACACAGGAACTAAATTTTTTCTGGATGTAAACGGCACGGGAAGCAGGATGAATACTGTAGCAACCTATAATGATAATGTGGATTATCTCGTGAGCTATTCTTTTGACGGAACTGCAGCAAGCAACGAACAGAAGATGTACACAGGAAACTCACTTGATGCACAAACTAATAATGCGTCGGCAAATGTTCCTAATTATACTTCTGATTTTCACGTAGGCGTGCTTTACGGGCATACCGGAACGAACAAACAATTCAACGGTTTTATTCCTGAAATAATTATTTACAACCTGCTTTTAAATCCTGCGCAATATTTTATTGTCAATAATTATTTGTCATCAAAATATAATATTCCGGTTTCATCGAATGATTATTACCTGGGCGATACACCGGCGAACGGAGATTTCGATCGTGAAGTTGCGGGGATCGGTCAATCTACGGCCGGGAATACAAACAATGCATTCAGCTCATCCGTATGTGCAGGAATGGGAATTACTTATGTATCCGGTTTTGATGATGGCGATTATCTTCTTGCCGGACATAACTTACCGGTAAACACCAATTTCTATACAGACATTGCGGTAGTTTCAGGCGGGCCGGTCATGGCGCGCTGGCAACGTATTTGGTACGTCGATGTAACTAATACAGCAACAGCACTCAATACAAACGTAACATTCGATCTTTCTGCCGGAGGTTTTACCGGCACCACAGGAATCGCTTCAAATTATAAATTATTGTATCGCAGCACAAATTCAGGGAACTGGACAATTGTTGCCAGTGCATCTTCTACGGCAGGCGACCAGGTTTATTTCACCGGTGTGAATTTCAATACGAACGATGGCTATTACACGATCGGTACGCTGGATTACTACATGTCAACATTACCGGTGGAATGGCTTTATTTCGATGCAGCAGCAGAAACTAATGGAACAGTAAAGCTCGACTGGACAACAGCTACAGAATTAAATTCAGATTATTTTGCAGTGGAAAGAACTACAGACGGTATAATTTATTCTGAAATCGGGAGAATTGGCGCAGCAGGAAATTCTTCTTCACTTCATACTTATACAACAACAGACCCTTCGCCTGCTGATGGAATGAATTATTACCGCCTGAGGCAAGAGGATCTGAATGGTGTATTTGAGTATTCTATTCTCAGGAGCGTGGAGATTGTGAATAACAAGTATACCATACAGACGTTTCCGAATCCCTCTGATGGCTCCTTTACACTTGCGTTGGGCACTGCCTGGATAGAAGATAATGCTTCAGTTACCATCTTTGCTATCGATGGACGTGTGGTGCAACATTTCGAAAATGATGAATTAGAAAATGCCTCGATAAGCATTTTACTTTCGCCGGGAATTTACCTGGTCAGGATTGACTCCCGCTCGGGAAAAAGTTCAAGCATGCGACAAATTGTCCATTGAACATTTATCTTAAAAACATTTCAAAACATATTTTTATCGCAAAAGCGCGTGGAGCGTAAGGAAACGCTAAGAATGATTATCTTTAATTGTAAGATAACCACACCATGAAAAACCTGAAATCCTGTTTTGCATTTATTGCGATCATTATGTTATGCTTTTCCGTTGCATGCAGTAAGGATCGTGATCCCCTTACTATTACCTTTTCGCCCACTAATCCCACTACGCAAACGGATATTGTGTTCGAGTCGTCACAAACCGGTTCTGGCTGGAAATATACCTGGGCCTTCGGGGATGGAGATGGGAATACAACAAACACTTCAACTGTTCATCACACATACACACTGCCCGGCAATTACAATGTATCGCTCTACGTTGAACATAACGGCAATCCGCTTGGGAATTGCACTGTACCGATAATCGTTCAGTAAACTATTTCATGGAAAAGATCATTCTCTTTTTCGCTTTCTTAATTCCATGCTCGCTTTTCTCACAAAGTGAATTGCAATTCATTTCACAAGCCGAGCAAAAAGGTTTCGGGCAAAACCGAATCGCGCCACAATCACAAGCAATCAATAATTCCGATTTCATTTATCACCGCTGCGAATGGAATATTGACCCTGCTGTTTATTACATCAACGGAAAAGTAACCACGTATTTCATTCCGAATTCCACGATCACACAAATGGAATTTGATCTTTCCGATTCCTTGCAAGTCGACAGTGTAAAATTTCATGGTTCTAATATTTCATTTACACACAGTGCTGAAATTCTCGGAATAAATTTTCCGTCTTCCCTGCCCGCTTCTGCTGTCGATTCCGTCACCGCTTTTTATCATGGAATACCGCCTTCCACAGGATTTGGCTCGTATGATACCAGTATGCACGCAGGTGTTCCCGTCTTATGGACCTTGTCCGAACCTTACGGCGCGAAAGACTGGTGGCCCTGCAAACAAAATCTTTATGATAAAATTGATTCGATAGATATCCTCGTTACTTCGCCGGCAATTTATACGACTGCAAGCAATGGCATACTTGCAAAAGATACAGTGATCGGAATTTACAGGACGTGTACGTGGAAACACCGTTATCCGATCGCAGCTTATCTGGTCTGTTTTGCAACAACAAATTATTCAGTTTACACTCATCTAGTTCCGTTCAATGGCGATACAGTAACTGTTATCAATTATGCATATCCAGAAGATATTGTAAACGCGCAAAACGGAACTGCGAATATTATTTCGCAAATGCAATTGTTCGACACGCTTTTCGGAGCTTATCCTTTTGCTGATGAAAAATACGGCCATGCGCAATGTAATTTCGGTGGCGGAATGGAACATCAGACCATCACTTTTGTCGGCGGGTTTAGCTATGAATTGCTTTCACATGAGCTCGGCCATCACTGGTTTGGAGATAAAGTAACGTGTGGCAGCTGGCACGACATCTGGCTCAATGAAGGTTTTGCTTCTTACCTCAGCGGAATCTGCTATGAACATTTTGCGCCCACACTTTATTGGATGCCTTTCAAGCAGGGGAGAATTTCTTATATCACAAGCCTTCCTGACGGTTCTGTCTATTGTCCCGACACGGTAAATATTCCGAGAATTTTTGATGGTCGTTTATCGTACGCAAAAGGTGCGATGGTGCTGCATACATTACGTTGGGTGATCGGCGACAGCGCGTTTTATGCAGGTGTGAGAAATTACCTCAACGATGTTTCCCGCGCTTATAATTTTGCAAGAACAATTGATCTGCAGCAACATTTAGAAGCTGCCAGCGGACAGAATCTTACCTGGTATTTTGATGATTGGATCTATGGCGAGGGTTTTCCATCTTATACAATCTCATGGTCGCAGTCTGCAAATAATATTGCGACGTTTACAGTCAATCAATCGCAATCGCATGCTTCCGTCCCGTTTTATGAATTGCCATTGCCAATCAGGTTCAAAAACGCGACGCAGGATACGATCATCCGTGTGAGCAATACATTTTCGGGCCAACCATTTTCTGTTCAGCTTTCTTTCCAGGCTGACAGCTTGATTTTTGATCCGGACTACTGGATCATTTCCGCGAACAATACGATCAATAATGTGCAGCAGCAGGAAATTGATTATTCATTTGAGCTTTACCCGAACCCGGCCGGAAATCAGCTATTTATTCACGCGGGAAATGCATATTCAGGAAATGCAGTCACGAAAATATATGATGCGGCCGGGAAGCTGGTTTTAGAAAATAATTTTATTTTTTCGAATTCTTCTTCGACAGAAATGATCAACACAGAGAAGCTGGAAAAAGGAGCTTATTTTATTTCGGTTCAAACGGAGCGGAATAATTTTACAATGAAATTTATTAAAGGCGAATAATCAGGATACAGGAAATCGTTTTTTGTGAATATGATATTTCCGTTTTGGCTTTTTGTAAACAGGGTGAAGCCTCAATTCCATTCCGAAAGTGCAATATTTAAATCTTTTTATTTCAATGAACGGCACCACAAACCCAAGATCCAATTGTGCAGATGCTCCGTATTCCCAATAATATATTTTCTTAAAATTAAGAAGGCCGTAATCCCTGTTGTAGAGAAAGAAAAACTTTAAACCGCCAATTGCATTTATGCTAAGCAGCTTGTAATTGAAAAGCCTGTAAACAAAAGAAGCATTGGAGGAAATTTCGGTCACCTCAATATCTTTCATCCTGTATTTATAACCGTACATTACCTCAAAGAGAAATCTTGCCCTTTTAAATTTTCCAGGATCTTTCTCCTCCTCTTCCGTCCAGTAATCATCTTCGGTTTCCAATTTAAAGCAAGGAGAAATAAATCTTATTCCGATACCATTTAATCCTGACCAGGTAATTTTATCAGCGGAATCCCGGATAAGCTGTTTGGTATATGCGGGTTGTGTAGTCCAGCTTTTGGAGTCTTCCTTTTTATCCTGGCAAAAAACCGCACACGGAATAAGGAGGTTACAAAATAAATTCCAAAAAGATTTTCGCATTCTACAAATCCGACGCTCCCATTGCGAAATGGTTGCTTTCCGGCCGACAATCAAAAGATGTCACTTGCAGCTTATTGGTATAATCAAAAAACGCCCGAACAGGAAAATCTCGCCATGAAAAAGCATTTTGAACATATTCCATTCACAAAAAAAGCGCGTCTGGCTTAACCAAACGCGCTTATATAGATTGAAAGGGTTGTAATTACATCGTCTTCAATTCCGACACTAATTCTGTCAATGCTTTTTTCGCATCGCCGAAGAACATAGAACATTTCGGATCGTAGAAAAGTAAATTGTCGATTCCGGCGTAACCGGCATTCATCGAACGTTTGTTTACGATAACATGTTTTGCCTGGTCAACTTCAAGGATCGGCATTCCGTAGATCGGTGATGACGGATCTGTTTTCGCTGCAGGATTTACAACGTCGTTCGCACCCACGATCAGCACAACATCTGTATTCGGGAAGTCAGCGTTGATCTCATCCATTTCAACGAGCTTCTCATAAGCGACATTCGATTCTGCGAGCAATACGTTCATGTGTCCCGGCATACGACCCGCAACAGGATGAATCGCGTACTTCACTTCTACTCCACGCTCTTCCAGCAACATTTCCAGCTCATGAATAACGTGCTGCGCTTGTGCAACCGCTAATCCGTAACCCGGAACAATTACAACTTTCTTCGAATAATTCATTAAGACCGCAAGATCGCTTACGTTAATGTCTTTGATGGAACCTTTTGTTTCATCACCGATTGCAGCGCCACCGCCACCACCGAACGCACCGAAAATTACATTGCTGAGCGGACGGTTCATCGCTTTACACATGGCGAGCGTAAGTAATGTTCCGGCTGAACCGACAAGAATACCGCCGGTAAGCATCGCGTAGTTTCCGTAAAGAAATCCACCGAAAGCTGCGGCAAGACCCGTGAATGAATTCAGCAAAGAAATAACAACAGGCATATCAGCGCCGCCGATCGGTAATGCAAACAATACGCCGTAGACAATCGCTGCTGCGAAAAGCACATATAAGTACATTGTCGCTGTTGAGCTGATTGATGTTTCAAGTGAATTATCCGCGAGATGAACGAATGTAGAACGCGATATGCCGGGACCAACAACGAGGTAAGCGGCGAAAACAATAACTCCCAACATGAAAAGATTGTTGATGATATTGTAAGCAGGAAGTCGAACTGGTTTGTTCAGCGTTCCGTTCAGTTTTAAAAAAGCTATAACGGAACCTGAAAAAGAAACACTTCCTATTACAAGTCCGGCGATGATCGGAATCATGGCGCCCACCTTATTCATGTTGTGCTCGTATTCCATCAAGCCGATCAATGCCGCGCATGCACCACCCATTCCGTTAAAAATGGAAACGAGCTCAGGCATTTTTGTCATCTGCACTTTTTTAGCTGTCATCCAGCCAACAATGGTTCCGATTAATATTGCGCCACCGATGAGTCCATAAATCATTGGACTTACATCAATAGATTTCCCGCTAGAGTCGGTCGCTAAGAAAATTGCTCCGAGAATCGCAACGATCATTCCAAATGCAGCTATAAGATTTCCTTTACGGGCTGTTTTGGCATTACCCATCATTTTTAAACCAATGATGAAAGTAACAGAACCAATGAGATAACAGACTTCGAGTAAATTGGCTTTCATAAAATTTTCAAAAATATTAGGGAGAAATTATTTTTTCTTTTTAAACATTTCCAACATACGATCTGTTACTACGAAACCTCCTACTACGTTAAGAGTTCCAAGTAAAACGGCAAGCGATCCGAGGATTAACGCAAGCATTGTTGGATGTTCAAGATGAACCATTACGTGGATCGCACCAACGATCACAACACCATGAATCGCATTTGCGCCGGACATTAAGGGGGTATGCAAAACTGTCGGTACTCCGCCTATTACTTCTATACCTACGAAAATGGAAAGGATGACGAAATAAAGCATCTCCTTATTTTCATTGATGAAAGCGAGACCCTGATTGATTAAGTCCATATATTTTTGTTTTGATGATTTTATTATTTGTGATATGATCAGTGATTATTTTTCAACTTTCACTTCTCAGTCTTATGCGTTAACAGGTTTTGAAACGGATGGATGAACAGCAACACCGTTATGAACGATGAGCGATCCCTTGGTAATTTCTTCTTCCATCTCCCATTTGAAATTATCTTTATCAGCAAGATGAACGAGGAATGTCGCGATATTTTTTGCGTAAAGATCGCTTGCATTCATCGGCAGTAATGATGGAATATTGCTTTCTCCGAGAATTGTCACACCGTTCTTCACGACTGTTTTATTTGATTCGCTTCCAACAACATTTCCGCCTGATTCAACTGCCATGTCAACAATGACAGAGCCGAATTTCATGCTCTTCACCATTTCTTCGGTAACGAGCACCGGTGCTTTTCTGCCCGGGATCAACGCAGTGGTGATCAAGATGTCAGCTTCTTTCACATGTTTACCAACCAGCTCCTGCTGCATTTTGAGGAATTCGTCGGAAACACCTTTCACATAACCGCCTTCAATTTTCACAGAAGCATCGCCTTTCACTTCGATGAATTTTCCACCAAGCGATTCCACCTGTTCTTTTGTTTCAGGACGGATATCGGTTACTTCTACAACTGCGCCGAGGCGTTTTGCAGTAGCAATGGCTTGTAATCCGGCAACACCAGCTCCGAAGATCACAATCTTGGTCGGGCGGATCGTTCCGGCAGCGGTCGTCATCATCGGAAGTATTTTTCCGATCTGGTTGGCAGCCATCAATACCGCTTTATATCCTGCAAGATTGGCCTGCGAGCTGAGCGCGTCCATTTTCTGAGCGCGGGAAATACGTGGAATAGCGTCGACCGAAAATGCAGAAACACCGGCTTTCACACAGGCCTCTACAACATCCGGGTTTGTCGCGGCGAAAAGAAATGAAAGCAGAATTGCGCCTTTTTTCATTCCTGCGATTTCTTCAGGAGAAGGTGCATTTACTTTCAAAACAACATCCGCTTCGGAATAGAGTTTTTTTGCGTCGGATACTAATTGTGCTCCGGCGGTTGTATAAGCTTCATCGGAAAAGAAGGAATTCATTCCGGCGCCGGTTTCGACTGTTACTTCAAAACCTTTTTTTACGAGGTCTTTTACAACATCAGGAGTAAGGGCAACGCGGTTTTCCTTGAGCTTTGTTTCTTTGGGTACTGCGAGTTTCATCGTGGTTCAGGTAATTTCCGTTTTTAGACACGGAAAAGAAGGGCCGAAAGTACGAAAAAAAAGTGATTTTGGTATGGAAAATGGGAGCTGTGCGACGGGACGGTGTTGACATCTGCCAAAGACAAAAGGGCGATACAAGACTACACAAGAGGAAAACTGGCAAACCAACATTTTCGGCGGATGCATTATTTAGGGTGTCAGATGCTAAATAAGAAACCACGAATAAAAAAAATTACGCGATTATAGTAGACTTAATTGGGAGACAAAAGCGGTAAGTTGATAAACACCAGAATGCTTCAGGTCACTTTTACGAGCAGGAAGGGTAATATACAGGTCGGATAATGATAACCCGGATTTATCCTTGCGAAAAGCCGTTATTCTGAAAAGGATCAGGCTGAATACATTCGTACAAAACTATATTTCCAAACCAACTCTCCTGTAAAAGGCAATTCTAAAAAAACGAAAACAACTTATTCCGGCTCGCCACCTGGATTGCTTCCACTTTATTATGCACGTGCAGCTTCGAATAAATATTCTCAATATGCTTGCGCACGGTATTCGGACTGATAAATAATTTCTCCGCGATCTGGTTGTAATTATCCCCTTTGGAAATTAATTCCATGATCTCAATTTCCCTTTTTGAAAGATTAAAATCATTTTTCTCCGGAACGATCTCCGTTTTTTGTCCCCGGATCATAAGCAGAGCCTTTGTCGCGATAGAAGAAGACATCGGTGCGCCCCCGTCCATAGCATCCTGGATCGCGTCCATGATTTTGGCAGGCTTTTCATCTTTCAACAGGTAACCGCTCGCGCCAGCAATGATGGACTGGAATATTTTTTCTTCCTCGTCAAAAACCGTTAGCATAATGATCTTGATGGCAGGGAAATGATGCTTCACCTTTTGTGTCGCTTCAATTCCGTCCATCACTGGCATGTTGATGTCCATCAGGATAAGATCGGGGATATTGCCGGCAATTTTCTGAAGCAATTCTTTACCGTTGGGGGCGATGAAAAGCAATTCAACATTATCAAATGACTCGACATTTTCTTTTACCGATTTGGCGAGTGCGGGATTGTCTTCAGCGATAGCGATTTTAATTTTCATAGATCCAAATTTACGGATGAGATTGTGCGTATAAAATAAGGCGTTTGCCGTATATCAGACCGGAACTTCAAATTTAATCTCCGTTCCCTGCGCTGGTTTTGACGCGATATGAAGCTTCCCCCCTATTTCACTGATCCTGCTTTTCATATTTTCAAGACCATAATGACCGTCAAAAGCTGCATCAGTATCAAATCCTTTTCCATCGTCGCGAATAACAACAACAAGCAATTTATTCTGCAGGGAAAGGGTCACGCTGATCGTTTTAGCGCCGGAATGTTTGACAGCGTTATTCAACGATTCCTGCACGAGACGGAAAATGTGAATGGCCTGCGAAGGTTTTAACACCGCGTCAGTCTCTTCTGAAAGGTGAACAGAAAAGTGAATTGAAGATAATGCCGCGCCCAGACGTTCGAGGTGATCGCGGATCTTATCTTTCAAAGCGATCACGGAAATTTCTTCTTTATTAATTGCCCAGATCGTTTCACGCAGCTGCTGCATGGTGCCGCGTGCGAATTCGCCTAAAGAGTCGATCTTCTCGACCGATTTTTCCGTGGGACTTTTCACGATCTTAAATGAAATATTATCCAGCGACTGAATAATATAGGTGAGGTGCGCACCCACATTATCATGGAGATCGCGGGAAATGCGTTCCCGTTCATACTGCACTTTACGCTGCACTTCGCTTTCACGTAAACGTTTTCTCAATTGGCGCTGCGAATAATACCGGATGATAAATGTCAGCAAAACCAACCCGATAACGGCTTCCGCGAGAATAAACCACCAGGAAAACCAGAATGGCGGAATAACGTTTACTGCAATATCCAGGTATTCGCGTGACCATTGTCCACCGTTTTTACGGATGCGGACCTTAAAGATATAATTACCAAAAGGCAGGCTGGTATAAGTTGCGATCCGCTGCCCCGGACCCGCAATTACCCAATCATTATCGAAACCTTCGAGCTTGTACGAATAATTTATTTTATCAGCAGCTGTATAATCGAGCGCGGAAAATTCGAACGAAACTGTTTTTTCACTCCAGTCAAGGTCGAGCGATTTTGTGAGTGAAACCGGGTAAGACTGCTGCCTGGCATAATTAATCGTGTAAGAAGTCAGGATCACCGGCGGATCTTCGGGGCTTTTATGAATAGCGGCAGGATTAAAAAGCAAAAGTCCTTCAGGCGAAGCAAAATAAATTTCTCCGCTTTTATTTTTGAAAAAACCGTTTTGTGAATATTCGTTGGAAATAATTCCGTCGTTCGGGAAATAATTAATGAACGTTTCCGTCTTCACATTGAAGCAGGAAATTCCCGCATTACTGCTCATCCATAAGTTTCCTTTTTCATCTTCACTGATACCGTACACTACATTATTCGAAAGCCCTTCATCCTGCGTGTACGATTTGAAACTCTTGCTGCGCGGATCAAATAAATCTATTCCGCCACCAAGAGTTGTGACCCATAATTGCCCTGTAGAGCTTTCCATGCACGAGGTTACAATATTATAGCTGAGGCTTTTTTTATCGCTGTAGTTGGAAATATAATTCCGGAATCTTTTTGTCAACGGATCATAGCAGGATAAGCCTGAGGCGGTGCAGCTCCATATTTTTCCATCGTGATCTTCGTAGCTGCTGATGACATAATTGGACGCAAGTGAATTTGATGAGCCGTCGTTCGTGAATACTTCAAACTCTTTTGACTGGCGGTTATAATGATTGAGCCCCGCAATAGTAGAAACCCAGATGCTGCCATCCCGGGCTTTCATCAATTGAAACACAGTATTGGTGCTCAGGTTTGAATTTTTCGTATCAAGCTGGCCGGTTATTTTACCATCGCTGTTGATGATGACAATACCATTCCCGCGGGTCCCGACCCAATAAGAATCTTCGCCCGCTTTAGTAATAGATGTGACATTGCTTAGTTTTTTTCCTGTAAAATCCCGGTCAATAAAAATCCGTGATACCACATTTTCTTCAAACACCCTGAAGTTTTTAAAGCTGGATTCTTTCAACAAAAAAATATTCAGGCCGGAAGAAGTTCCGACAAATAATTTCTTTTCATCCTGGAAAACCGCCCATGTCACATTATCGCTGATGCTTTTATCAGCATCCTGCTCTTTCCGGCAAGTCATAAAAACATCCTGGAATGGATTGTAAACATTCACCCCTCCTTCCGAAGTCCCCACCCACATGGCTCCGGTTTTATCGCAATAAATGCTGAGCACATTATTACCACTAAGACTTGTGATAGCGCCGGGCTTGTTAACGGCATTTGCTGTGACTTCTCCTTTGCCGTTTAACACCAGTACACCATGGTCGCTGCCGAGCCAGATATTTCCTTTGCTATCCTCGCTGATACAATGGTATATCCCTGAAGGAAGATTTTTAAGCGTCCGGGAATTTTTCGCAGGATCATAAATGAAGACTTTGTTCTTTTCTACCATCCACACTAATCCTCTGCGGTCGGAATACAGCAATGCATTGGTGGACAGACCTGAAAAGCAGGTATCCGAAATGAACCTTCTTCCGCCGGTATAACTTCCGTTTTCATTGATAAACTCCAGCAATCCAAGCGTATCAGCGGCAAGTAACTTTCCATTTTCAAATGCATAAAAGCTTGCAGTAGTCGGATATCCGCGTCCAAGCTTTGAAATCGTATATAACGCAGTTTCGGAATTCACACGGGCACAATAAAAATTGCCATGTGAATTAAAATAAATATTACCAGATGCGTCCTTAAAAATTTGCCGGACTGAATTATGAAAATAATTTTTATCCATTCCTTCAGGGAAAATCCGGTCAAATTTTTCCGTTTTCCTGTCGAAGCGATTTGCTCCGTTACGCGTCGCTATCCAGAGGTTGTGCGCGTTATCCTCTGTAATACCGGTGATAAAATTATCGGATATGCTGAGCGTGTCTTTTTTGTTATGCCGGAATGTGCGAAAAGAATACGCGTCGTAGCGGTTCAGCCCGTCCTGCGTGCCGAGCCATATATATCCCTCCGAATCCTGGAAAATACATTGCACAGAATTCTGCGAGAGTCCGTTTGAAATTCCAAGATGAGAAAAGCGGAATTGAGCAGCTGCGATGAACGGGGCCAGCAAAAACAAACTATAAAAAAAAGCTTTTTTCACGGGAGAATTTAAAACAACCTGTTGCCCACTTTTTATTCACGAACAAATTTCACCATTTCCGATTTACCGGATGGAGAATTTATTGTTTCCTGCAATTTACCAATAATCTCCTGAAAAAAGGACCGAAATCCCTGCGCAATCTTAATTTTGTACCATGGGACTTGCAAAATTCCGGGAAGAGGCGGCTTCGGCAAAAAAGGCGAATGAGAAATTTATCGAAAAGCTCAAGCGGGAAAAGCCTGGTGATCTTGATGATACCATGCACGCGATACACGAGGAGGTTTTCCAGGAAACCGATTGCACGAAATGCGCAAATTGTTGCAAAACGATTTCCCCGATCTTCAAACAAAAAGATATTGAGCGCGTGGCAAAAGCAATGCGCATGGGTCCGGGACCTTTTATTGAGAAATATTTGTTCATGGATGAGGATGGCGATTTTGTGCTCAACACTGCGCCATGCCCGTTCCTGGATTCACAGAATTATTGCATCGTTTATAATGATCGTCCGCAGGCTTGCCGTGGGTATCCGCATACAGACCGTAAGCGGGTTCATCAGGTTTTGGACATTACGATGCTGAATACGGTGGTTTGTCCGGCGGTGCTGGAGATTGTGAATCGGTTGAAGGAGGTTTATTGAAAAAAAGGATTTACTAGTTGGGAGTTGGGAATTATCCGCCGCGGCGGATACGATTTTAAAAAAAGAGGGTGCTATTGTTTCTTCAATCGATAACTTTCATTGGTCAGATCATAATCATCAGTCACATGCCAGTCAACAGACATTTTCGTCAACACTAAAGTGTCATTTTCAAACTTCCATTCCCAATAATCTTCAACGCCTTTCCCTTTTAAGATCACAACATCCCTGTTTTTGAACGGATGCGAGGTTCCGAAATAATTTCTGACTTCGTAAGTTGTATAATTCTGAAAGCCTGTCACTATGCCATTCGATAGAAAGGTTACTGCTTTCACTTCTGCTAAATAAGCGCCAGCTAATAAATGTTCATTAAAGTAGCTGGTTATATTTTTGCTGAACCCTTCATTCTCAGAATTTTCAATGAGGTAACGTAGATCAGGTCGATTTTCGAAGATGTATTTTATCGAATCTTGCTCATCCTTTTCATTTCCAGTTTGAACCAGTTCGAGCCTTCCCGATGTATAATTTTTATAGAGCGCATATTCACCGCGAGCAGTCTTGCCAAAAACGAACAAGGTATCCGAATTTGAATTCATCACAGAAAATTTTTTATTTGTAATAATCGAGCCAAAAGCTTTTATGGAATCGCCTTTAATCTCGATGGCTATCGCAAACCATGAAGCGAACAACTTCCGGTAGCCAGTCACCGTTTTATTCTTAATAATTGAATCGAAATAATTTGTCATTACCCAAAAACCTTCCGCATCAAAATCAGCAGGTGCGGGGACAATTGTTTTAAGTGTATCGTGTTTTTTACTGCTCTTCTGCTGAGCTTCGGAGCATGAAAAGGTAAAGAGTAAATACACAATAGTAACCAGTAGGCGTAATCTTAAAACGTGCATTATTTCCATTGTGCAGAATTCGCTTTATCGATTTTATTTTCCCTGAGCGTTTTAAGCTCAAGGAAAAAAATAGTGCTTTCCCAGGTATTACACAAAAATCACAGCTAAAATCTACTCCGAATCAAGATATTTGGAGATAGAGAGAATTTTAGTTTCATTAAATTTTTTTCAACACAATTAAATCTTTATCTCCAGTAATCAAATGCGTAGCTTTTCCATCTTTCGCCAGAGCCAAAAGAAAATTATCCTTTTTATCACGGCATATTGAAACGGAACTCTTTATATGAATAAAGTCTGCTTTCTCCCGCACACGCAAAATCAGATCCTGCAAATCATCCAGGGAGAAATACTTTTTGAATTTAGGTCTTTGTGCAACCTCTATAAATTCGGTAATTAATTCAGCGCTGAAAAGCAACACTGTATTTTGGTTGCTAAAAATGGAATCTAGTTTTGAATAATCAGCTGTCTACAGA
>JALYQL010000372.1 GCA_030855855.1 Bacteroidota bacterium
CGGTGCTTATTCTCGCATCAGATTATTTCATTGGCGGAAAAACGAAGATGGAATATTTTACGGTTTCGTATAACGTAGTACGCGATTACCGCGACATTAAAGCATATCCATTGCACGGGCATTATTCGGAATTTGAGGTCACAAAACATGGCCTGGGAATTTTGCCCGATGAAAAACTAAACCTGCTGGTAATGGCTGCCGGCATCCGCGGATATGCGGAATGGTTTCCAAGAATTTTCACCGGTGGAATGTTGCGGGGAAGGTGGAATCCTTCGAAAAATATTCCTTATTATCATCAACGCGCGTTCGGTTTCGGCACGTATATACGCGGCTACGAATATTACGTGATCGACGGACAAAGCTATGTAATCGCGAAAACTTCGGTGCGTTATCAATTGCTAAAGCCACGCGTTATCAAATTCCCTTTTCTTCCGCTGGAGAAATTCAACATGCTTCATCTTGCCATTTACACCGGAATCTTTGCAGACGCCGGTTATGTAGAAGACCGCATATCTGAAATTTCCGACAATAATTTCCTGGGCAACACCTTCCTTTTCGGTTACGGAGCCGGAGTAGATGTGGTAACCTACTACGATCTCGCATTTCGTTTTGAATACGCATTCAATTTAAGAGGTGAAAACGGCATCTTTTTCCACCTGGGCGCCCCTTTTTAAAGAAATTTTTAAAAAGGCGACGCGAGCATCGCGACGCAATATTTTCCCTTTCCCACTCGCGCCCTTTTTCAATTGATTACTTTTTCTTCGTCCCAAATTTCCACTTTCCCAATTGGTAATTGGTAATCCGGTAATTGGTAATCCTTTCCTACCTTTGGGCAACCTTTCAGCTGTCCACCCGTCTTAAAATCAGGACAGACTCCGAAGGTTAAAAAGCCCATGAAAGTTGCTATTTACGGCCGTATAACTGAACGAGAACTGCCTCCCGTATTACAGGGGCTCTTTGACAAACTGGAAAAAAACGGTTGCGAGATTTTGATCGGCACAGAATACCTGGGCTATATTGAATCGCAATTCAAGCTCGGCAAAAAAGTAAAAGCACTCGACGATTTTAATTCGATTCGCGGGCAGGCTGATTTTTTACTCAGTCTCGGCGGCGATGGTACCATTCTCGAAGCGCTTGCCTACGTGCGCAATTCAGGCATTCCGATTCTGGGTATCAATACCGGCAGATTAGGGTTTCTTGCAGGAGTAACTGTAGAAGAAGCAGTGGCGCACGCGGTAGAACGTTTGAAAGAGCGGAAATTTTCGATCGATAAACGTTCATTGCTGAAGCTGGTGACCAAAAACAATCTCTTCGGTGAAATAAATTTTGCGTTGAATGAATTTACTGTTCAACGAAAAGAAACTTCGGCGATGATGACCATTCATACCAAAATCAACGGGGAATTTCTGAATTCCTATTGGGCCGATGGATTGATCATTTCTACTCCCACGGGGTCAACAGCTTATTCACTCAGCTGCGGTGGACCACTGATGGTTCCTGAAGCGAAGAGTTTTGTTATTACCCCGCTTTCGCCGCACAACCTGAATGTTCGCCCGCTGATTGTACCTGAAGACAGCATCATCACCTTACGTGTAGAAGGCAGGAGTCCGCAACATCTTGCCACGCTTGATGCGCGCTCAGAAATTTTCACCGAAGATGTCGAGCTCACCATCCGAAAAGAAGATTTCAAAATCAGCCTTATTCGTTTCAGCGACCATCATTTCTTCAACACCATCCGCCAGAAGCTGATCTGGGGACTGGATGCGAGGAATTGATGGAAGGAAATGGAAACTGGAAAAATTGTAAACTGGGTAATTAGGAAATCAGGGAAAATGGAAATTAGTATTACTGCGCCCGGATTTCTTATTTTCTGAATTTCCCACTTTCATATTTCCTGTTTTCTCCTCAATAAATGACAATCCAAAACCTCGAAAAAACAGTTAATAGCAAGTCGGTTTTCAACTCATTTTTATGGACTGAAAATTGAAATGAAAAGGTGAAATATCAGCCTTATTTATAACCTACTGAATTCCAGCACAAACGAAGTCACAAATCTTTTAAAAACTTCAGATTTTGGCTTGTCAAAAGCCTGTTTCTCAAGGGTAAAAACGGCTATATTTGCATTTATTCTAAACTGACATACCAATTCTCTCTGAACCCCGTTGAAGGATTGAAAACACAACCCAGTGGTATCAGTGAATAACAAAATAAAAAGATGAAAAGGATTCTTTTTTTTCTTGGCATAATTGCCGGCAGTTTTTCTGCAAACGCGCAGACTTCTGACGAGATCGGAATTATGCTCGGCGGCTCTTATTACATCGGTGAGCTGAATCCGACAAAACATTTCAGCAGCCTGACGCGACCTGCGGGAGGAATTATTTTTCGTCACAATTTCAATATGCGTTTTGCTGTTGCTGCCAATGCATATTTCGGAAGCGTGCAGGGAATTGATGCGCGCTCCAGCTCTTATGAACAGCAGCAACGCAATCTCAGCTTTCGCTCTAATATTTATGAATTCGCAGTGCGGGGAGAATTTAATTTTATCGAATACATGATCGGAAACGATAAGCATACGTTCACCCCATTCATGTTTCTCGGAGTAGGCGTTTTTAATTTCAATCCAAAAGCTTCTTTCGGAAATCAATGGGTTGCTTTACAGCCTTTGCATACCGAAGGACAATCAAAAGCGTATTCAAAAGTGCAGATGGCAATTCCATTCGGAGCAGGGATCCGCGTCAATCTTTCTAAACGTATCGGACTTCTTGCAGAATGGGGAATGCGTAAAACATTTACAGACTACATCGATGATGTAAGCACTGTTTACGCAAGCCCGGCTGACCTTGCAGAATACGGCCCGCTTTCCATTGCTATTGCTGATCGCAGCGCTGTCGGTCCATCAAATATCGGCCGCCAGCGTGGAAATCCTCGGAATAAAGACTGGTACTCTTTTGCAGGATTAACCATCACTTTCCAGCTCGCCGGCCGTGCCAAGGGCTGCCAGGCTTATCAATACTAGTGGAACCTTCGTGCTGATGAGCCTTAAAGAAAAAATTGACACTTCGCGTTTGCCCGGGCATGTGGCCGTGATCATGGACGGAAACGGGCGATGGGCACAGCAACAAGGAAAAGTACGCGTGTTCGGTCACCAGAGCGGCGTTACTGCCGTGCGCGAAACATCTGAAGCCGCGGCTGAGCTGGGTGTAAAATTTCTTACGCTCTATGCTTTCTCAACGGAGAACTGGAACCGCCCGAAAGAAGAGGTAGATGCATTGATGGAATTGCTCGTGCACACCATTCATGCTGAAACAGAAACGCTGAACAAAAATGACATACGACTGGCAACTATCGGTGATACAGACAGCTTGCCGGAAGCATGCAGGAAAGAGCTTGAAGAAGCTATTTTCAACACTTCGAAAAACAAACGCATGACGTTGATCCTTGCATTGAGCTACAGCTCGCGCTGGGAAATCGTTGAAGCCACAAAAAAAATAGCAGCACAGGTAGCAGAAGGAAAGCTGGATGTAAAAAACATTGACGCGGATTTGATTTCAAAGCAATTGAACACCGCCGCTTTTCCTGATCCTGAATTGCTCATCCGTACCAGCGGAGAACATCGCGTAAGTAATTTTTTACTCTGGCAAATCGCGTATTCGGAATTTTATTTCACAGAAACGTTGTGGCCCGATTTTGATAAAGAAGAATTCTACAAAGCGATCCTCGATTACCAGGGACGCGAACGCAGATTCGGAAAAACCAGCGCGCAGCTGGATGAAACATTAACTTCTCTCACGAACGGAACATCCGGCAGTGACAACTCTTCCCGCTGATTGGCGGCCTGTATATGAAAAAAGTATTTTTTGCATTCCTTTTTGTTTTTGCCGCGCTCGGACTTTCAGCGCAGCCTACACTCGTTGATTACGGCAAGATCAATGAATATACGCTTGCAAATGTTTACGTCCATGGCTGTTAGCAAGTGGATTCTGCTGTGATCCGATTGATCTCCGGACTTCCGATTGGTGATAAAATTGCTGTTCCGGGAGAAAAAACGGCAAACGCGCTCGACAATCTCTGGAAAGAGAACATGTTCGAAAATGTGCGCATCGAGATCGCGAGGATTGAAGGAACGTACATCTGGCTGGACATTATCGTTACTGAAAAACCGAAAATCGCTTTACATAGCTTTACAGGCGTTAAGAAAAGTGAAAGGGAAGACCTGGACGAAAAGATTGGCCGTCTTGGCGGATTAATGTTCACCGATTTCCGTAAACGTTCTATCATTGAAATCTGCAACGAACATTTCCGTTCTGATGGTTACCTGAATTGCACTACTGAAATAAAAGAAACTCCTGTGCCGAATATTCCGGGAGCTGTAAATATTGAGATCATTGTCACAAAAGGAAAAAAAGTAAAAATCCAGGAGCTGTATGTTACCGGCAACAAAGATTTCAGCACACCAAAGATCCGCCGCACATTTAAAGATACCAAACGCAAACGTTTCTACACTTTCTTTAAATCTTCAAAATATCTCGAAGAAAACCTCGAGAAAGATGAAGCAAAGCTCATCGCGAAATATCACAAGAAAGGATACCGCGACGCAAAGATTGTTCGAGATACGGTTTACAGATCCGCATCAAATCCAAACCGCGTGATCGTGGAAGTGGAAATTTCTGAAGGGCATATTTATCACTTCGGGAATATTTCGTGGATTGGAAACACAAAACATTCTTCCGAAAAGCTCGGTACACAGCTCGGAATTAAAAAAGGCGATGTGTATAACCAGGAATTGCTGGAATCCCGTCTTTACATGAGCGCGACAGGAAATGATGTCAGCTCGCTTTACATGGATGAAGGTTATTTGTTTTTCCAGATCAGCCCTGTGGAAGTAAATGTGCATGGCGATTCTATTGATTACGAAATGCGTATTTACGAAGGACGCCAGGCTACGATCCGCAACGTAACGATCGTAGGAAATACAAAGACAAATGATAAAGTGATCATGCGCGAGATCCGCACACGCCCGGGACAATTATTCCGTCGTTCGGATGTTATCCGTTCGCAGCGTGAATTAGCGTCGCTCGGTTATTTCGATCCTGAAAAAATTGAAATTAATCCAAAGCCGAATCCGTATGACGGAACTGTGGATATTGAATACCGCGTTGTTGAACGTCCTTCCGACCAGATCGAGCTTTCAGGCGGTTGGGGTGCGAATCGCATTGTAGGAACACTCGGGGTTTCTTTCAATAATTTCTCGACAAAAAACTTCTGGGACTTCTCTACGTGGCGTCCTCTTCCTTCCGGCGACGGACAAAAGCTGAGCATACGCGCACAATCGAATGGTTTGTATTTCCAGTCTTATAATGCTTCTTTCACAGAACCATGGCTCGGAGGAAAAAAGCCAAACTCGTTTTCAGTAACGCTTTATCATTCTGTTCAGTCGAATGGATTGCCACGCAACGACGATAACCGCCAGGATGTAAAGATTTCCGGCGCATCGATTGGTTTCGGAAAAAGACTGAAACGCCCGGATGATTTTTTCCAGATCTACGCCGAGCTGACTTACCAGTATTACCAGCTGAACAAATTCGCTTCTGTGTTTGCGTTTTCAGATGGTTATTCCAATAATATCAGCGTGCGATTGACATTGAGCAGGAATTCGACTGACCAGCAGATCTACCCGAGAAGTGGTTCCAGCATCAAATTGATTGGCCAGTTTACTCCGCCGTATTCCGTATTCAATAATAAAGATTATACCGAGCTTTCGCTGCAGGAGAAATATAAATTTGT
>JALYQL010000381.1 GCA_030855855.1 Bacteroidota bacterium
GATTAGCATTGGTGTCAATTGTGTTAGCGCTGTTATCGAGTTTGTATTTTATCATAACGATAACGAAGCGTATTTCAAAAATGGTAAATCTTGCGGAGGATATTTCAAAAGGTGTTTTTAAAACATTGGATGATCCAGGAAAAGATGAGCTGAATAAATTAGCCGTTTCTCTTAATGCAATGTCTAAAACATTAGAAAAAAACTTTAATGATCTCACAAAAAAGAATAAAGAGCTGGATGAATTCGCTTATGTCGTTTCTCACGATTTAAAAGCACCGCTCCGTGGTATTTCAAATATTATTTCGTGGATTGAAGAAGATCACGAACACGAAATTTCACCTGAAATAAAACGCAACCTTATCCTGATCAAAGGGCGGGCAACACGGCTTGAAAATATGATCAATGGCCTGCTTGAGTATGCACGTGTGAGCAAGGGTAAGAAAGAGATTCAAAAATTTAAAGTAACAAACCTGGTCAATGAAATTGTAGACATCCTGGTTCCTAAAAGTTATATAGTGCTCGTAGACGATAAAATGCCTGAATTGGTAACAGAAAAGCTGCTCATGGAACAGATATTTTCAAACCTGATCAGCAATGCTGTAAAATACAATGATAAGAGCGTTGGTCGTATTACAATTATTTCGAATGAATTCCCGGACTATTATGAATTTTCAGTGTCAGATAATGGAATGGGAATTCAATCTGAGTATTTCGACAAAATTTTTGTAATCTTCCAGACATTACAGGAAAGGGATGCTTTTGAAAGCACTGGCGTTGGACTTGCGATTATTAAGAAAATAATTGAAGACCATAAAGGTGCTATCCGGGTTAAATCCGAATTCGGCGAGGGTTCAATATTTACGTTCACCTGGCCCAAACACACTGAAAAATTAAATTGAATGATATGAAACACAATACCATTTTGCTGGTTGAAGACGATTACCTGGATGTTGAAAGTGTTAAACGCGCTTTAAAGAAACTTGACATCGCGCATACCCTGCATATTGCGCATAATGGAGTGGATGCTTTAAATATGCTGACCGATACACTTCCGGACGGCTCAAGACTTATCCCCGATGTTATCTTATTGGATATAAACATGCCAAAGATGAGTGGCATTGAATTTCTCGGTATTATTAAAAACTATTCCAGCCTTAAAAACATTAAAATCTTCATTATTACTACTTCTTCAGAAGACTATGATAAAGCCGCCACCCAGAATTTAGGCATCACAGGATATATTCTTAAACCATTAAACTTTAAGGATAAAGCGTCTTCGGATACGTTAAAGTTATTATCAGAATTACTTAGTGCTGATGATTAATGACAATTCAGAGAAACGGATGAAAGGACTTTTTTTAATCCTATTCTAATGTGACCTTGCGTTTGTTCTGTATGAGGGAGCTTCACAGGAAATTGTACCTTAGCATCAAACTTTTTCTCAATGGATTTTTTTGTTTTATTCTCAGTATTGATTTCACTTGCGGCTGTATTTTCTTACATCAATATAAAGTGGCTGCACCTTCCTTCAGGTATTGCATTAATGCTCATGGGCGCTGTAATTTCTTTTGGACTTATAATTACAAGCAGGTTTTCTCCCGGCTTTGTTACTTATATCCAGGCACAGCTTTCCACAATTGATTTTTCAGAATTTATACTGGGCATACTGCTGAGCTTCCTGCTTTTTGCCGGATCACTCCATGTCAGCTATCAGCAGCTCAAAAAATCGGCAGTGAGCATAATTACTTTTTCAACCATCGGAGTCCTGATCTCTACTTTACTGGTGGGATCTGGAACTTATTTTCTTTTCAGGCTTTTCGGCGAAAATATTTCTTTTATCTATTGCCTTCTTTTTGGTTCACTCATATCGCCCACCGATCCGATTGCTGTGCTGGGAATATTGAAAAAGGCCGGAATATCTAAATCGGTCGAAATTAAGATTACCGGTGAATCATTGTTTAATGATGGAGTAGGCGTTGTCATATTTGCAACTATTTTACAGATTATTGTTCAGGGCAGTGAAAATGCTTCGGTGGGCTCAGTACTGACTTTATTTGCCCGGGAAGCTATAGGCGGAATTCTGGTGGGATTTATAATTGGTTATGCCGGGTACAAATTGATGAAGTCAATTGATCATTTTCAGACTGAAATATTGCTTTCCCTTGCAATGGTAATGGGAGGTTACAGCCTTTGTCATTACCTGCATGTTTCCGGACCACTTGCGATGGTTGTGGCAGGGATTTTCACAGGCTACAAAGGCCTGAGAGAGGCCATGTCCGATACAACACGGGATTATCTTGAAAAATTCTGGGAAGTGACGGATGAAATATTGAATTCAGTTCTTTTTATGCTGATAGGATTACAATTAGTAATCCTGACTTTTCAGTGGTACTACTTTGTAATTGGGTTGATCATTGCAATCAGCATGATATTTTTCCGCTATATATCGTTATGGATCCCATCTATACTGTTCCGGTTTAAAAACACACTTGAGCCCAAAACCCTGAGCATTATGGCATGGGGTGGTTTACGCGGTGGGATTTCTATTGCCCTGGCACTTTCAATGCCTGCCGGAGATTATAAAGATGCTTTTGTGATGATCACTTATACAGTAGTGCTGTTTTCCATAATTGTACAAGGAATGACGATGGGAAAAATTGTACGCAAATTCAAAATCTGAAAATGACTTCACGGGAGCTGCTAAGGCAAATTATATTTTTTCTTAAAACACGTTTTAGTCTTCATAAGGACAAGGAAGATGAAACAGAAATTATGGATTCTATTCGTAAGGGAATAGACTTTCAGGGAATAAATGTCTGGATTCTTGTTTTTGCTATTTTTCTCGCATCTATAGGCCTGAACGTTAATTCGACTGCGGTTATCATTGGTGCGATGTTAATCTCTCCATTAATGGGTCCGATCATGGGAGTTGGTCTTGGGTTAGGTATTTTTGATTTTGACCTTGTAAAATCTGCCGCAAAAAATCTCGCAGTTATGGTGGTTGTAAGTCTTACAGCTTCTACCATTTATTTTTCTTTAAGTCCGCTCAGCCAGGCACAATCGGAATTGCTTTCAAGAACAACTCCGACAATATGGGATGTGCTTATTGCAATGTTTGGTGGCCTTGCAGGAATTGTAGCCGGCTCTTCCAAAGAAAAAGGAACAGTAATTCCCGGTGTTGCTATTGCAACCGCACTGATGCCCCCGCTCTGTACAGCAGGATTCGGAATTGCGCACGGCGATTTGAAATTCTTCATCGGGGCATTTTATTTATTCTGCATTAATGCAGTTTTCATAAGTGTATCGGCTTTTGTTGTCGTGCGTTTGCTTAAGTTTTCCAAACATACATTCGTTGATAAGCGTGCTGAAAGAAAAATCAAGAATGTTATCACCATTATTGTTCTCATCACCGTTATACCAAGTGTCTATATCGCCTATGTTACTGTAAAAAAGGCTGTGTTTGAACAGCGGGCAACAGCATTTATAACGAATGAATTCCGTTTTGAAAAGACGCTTGTGCTGACCCAGCACATCGATTTTGAAAATAACAGGATTGACCTTATGCTGATAGGCGATCCTGTCCCAAAGGATTCTATTGAAATTCTGAAAGAAAAAACATCGGCCTACAAATTAACTGGCATAACTTTAAATATTTCACAGGGAATAAATGATAATACTGCTATTAATGTAAATGCATTAAAATCCGGAATTATACAGGATGTATATGCCCGGAACGAAAAAGTGCTCGATGAAAAAGATAGAATAATTCTTGGCTTGCAGAATGAAGTCCTTGCTTATAAGAGGCGGGAATTTCCTGTTGGTGATATTGCGAAAGAATTGAACGCATTGAATGAAAATATACGTTCCGTAAGTATCCAGCGAAATGCTTTTTATAATCTCAAATCTCAAAAAGCAGATACGCTGACGACAGTCTATGTTGATTTTTTGAGAAAACCATCTGTATCCGAATCGAGAAAGATAGAACAGTGGCTGAAAGTAAGAACACTGTCAGACACCATTAAATTTATCAGGGAATAAAAAGGATGATAATGTTTATTAAATGCTGGTTTGACTTGAATTTGTCAACACCATACATATTTCAAAATCGTCTGCTTCTTTAATCCCTTAAAATTTACTAAAATTTCCGGAGTTGATATAAGTCACCGCTTTTATATAAAGTGCGCCTTAAATTTGTGCTTATCAGTTCACGCTCTTTTACTGTGAACTACTACAGGGGCTCTCCCTGAAGATGAATATCCTTTTAAGGATTTATTAACTTATGCTATTCCACCTGCTCAGGCAGGGATATATGCATGGATTGTATTTTATTAATAATAAACCCATTCTTATGATTATCTCCGATTTACACAAAGACGCCGCAACTATTTATAAATCCTATTCTCTTTCTAATTTCCGGCAAATACCGCAATTGCAAAAATTAAGCGACGAAGAATTGCTGGAGATGGAAGTAGTTGGAAATGTTCTGCCTTTTAAAGTAAATGACTATGTCATAAACGAATTAATTGACTGGAACAATATTCCTAACGATCCGATTTTCAGGTTGACTTTTCCCCAAAAGGAAATGTTGCACCCGCTTCAATTTGCAGAAATGGAAATGGCTATCCGCAATAATGCAGACCGGAATGAAATCAAAAGCATTGCCAATAGCATACGCATGCAGCTGAATCCGCACCCGGCAGGACAAAAAGAATATAATATTCCCCAACTCGACGGATTACCGCTTAATGGCTTGCAACATAAATACAGGCAAACCGTTTTGTTTTTTCCTGCTCAGGGACAAACCTGTCATGCGTACTGTACATTTTGTTTCCGATGGCCGCAATTTGTAGGAATGGAAGATCAGAAATTTTCGATGCGCGAAACAGAACAGCTCGTTGAATACATCAGGCGTCATGAAGAAGTGACAGATGTGCTTTTTACCGGCGGCGATCCGATGATAATGCGCACAAAAGTATTGCGCAGCTATATTGAACCATTGCTGAATGCTGATCTTCCTAACCTGAAAACAATCCGCATCGGTACAAAGGCACTTGGCTATTGGCCATATCGTTTTACAACGGATGAGGATGCACAAGATTTGCTGGAACTTTTTAAAAGCGTAGAAAAGAAGGGCATTCATCTTGCCATCATGGCGCATTTCAGCCATCCCGTAGAGCTTTCAACGGTGGCTGTAAAAGAAGCTATTGCAAACATCAGGGCAACGGGCGCACAGATCAGGACACAATCGCCGGTGCTGCGCCACATTAATGATTCGCCTGAAATCTGGGCGGATATGTGGAAAGAACAGGTGGCGTTGGGCTGCATTCCCTATTACATGTTTCTTCCCCGCGATACGGGGGCAAAAGAATATTTTGAAGTGCCTTTGGTAGAAGCGTGGCAGATTTTCAGAACAGCCTACCAGCAGGTCAGCGGAATCTGCCGGACGGTGCGTGGACCAAGCATGTCATGCACACCTGGGAAAATTCAAATGCTTGGCGTTTCAGAAATCCCGGGTGTTACCGGTATGCGAAAGGTGATCACGCTCCGTTTCCTGCAAGGACGGAACCCGGATTGGGTGGCGCGGCCTTTCTTCGCGGAATATGATCCTTCGGCAACATGGATCGATGAGCTACGTCCTGCTTTTGGCGAGAAAAAATTCTTTTTTGAAGAAGAAAGAAATGAATGATCAGACCATCTATTTGATAAATTCCGCAAAAAGAAAGATCAAGCAAATGAAAACTGTTATAGTACATCAGCAGATTGATAAATGCCCGCGCTTCGCCATCACTCAGGAATTTTTTTTGTAATGTGCAAATAAATAAGTCGGTATGTGGAGATTAAGAATTAATGCGAAAGACAATTATTAATTTGCAAATTTTGTCTCAGGGAAATGGAACACAGATGGCACGGATAAAAACGGATATCATTCAATTCTCCTCATTTTCTCCACGAGAAGCCTTGACATCAGACGTTCACCTGCAAGCCAATTATTAATTTGCAAATTTTATTTATCCAACTTCTCAAAAACAGAATTATTACTCTTGTATTCCGGAACGATCTCTTTCATCTTTTTCACGATCTCCATATTATCCTGCGAATTAAACAGCGACACCAGTTCATCCAGCTCTTTACTTACTTTATTAAAATCATAAACAGGAACTTTCGCGATCATTATTTTATCGTGATGTGTCGGAAGCGTATTTTCTTTATCATTCAAAAGCTCTTCGTATAATTTTTCTCCGGGGCGCAAACCTGTTGTGATAATTTCAATATCACGACCAAGCGTTAAGCCCGAAAGCTGGATCATTTTTTTTGCGAGGTCAATGATCTTCACCGATTTTCCCATGTCGAAAATCAGGATCTCGCCACCATTTCCCATGCAGCCGGCTTCAAGCACAAGCCGGCACGCTTCAGGAATTGTCATGAAATAACGTGTGATCTCGGGGTCAGTTATCGTTACCGGTCCGCCGTTTTCAATTTGCTGGCGGAATCGCGGAATAACAGAACCGACTGAACCCAGCACATTGCCAAATCGTGTAGTGATGAATTTTGTCTGCCCGTTTTCGTTGCTCAACGCCTGTGCGTAAATTTCTGCAATGCGTTTGGAAGCGCCCATCACATTTGTGGGATTCACCGCTTTGTCGGTAGAGATCATCACAAATTTTTCAACATTATACTGAACGGCAAGATCAGCCGTGATCTTTGTTCCGAGCACATTTGTGAGAATGGATTCCGACGGATTATTTTCCATCATCGGAACATGCTTGTACGCCGCGGCATGATAAACCAATTGCGGCATAAATGTTTTAAATACATTTTCCACCCGCTCTTTGCTGCGAACATCGCCGATCACGACTTCGAATACAAGGTTGCGTTGTGTATCGGCAAGCTCAAGCTGCAGCTCATGCAAAGGCGATTCTGCATTATCAAGCAAAATTAATTTTCCGGGTTCAAACTTTGCAAGCTGGCGCACCAGTTCACTTCCGATCGAGCCCGCAGCGCCGGTGATCAGGATTGTTTTTCCTTTTACCTGCTGACGGATATTATCTTCATTCAACCTGATCGGATCACGCTCGAGCAATTCTTCGATCCGCACTTTCCTGATCTGGCGGAAACTCAATTCACCATTGATCCACGTCTGCACAGGAGGAACGGTAAGCACACGCGCGTTGTTCGCAAGACACAATTCAATAATTTCCTGCCGGCGGCCCGGCGAGATCTGCTGAATGGAAAGAATGACATGCGCAACATCATTTTTACTCAACAACTCCGGCAATTTATCCGGACCCATGACAGTTGTGCCTTCTAATTTTCTTCCATATTTCGAAGGATCATCATCAATAAAAGCGAGCACTCGGTATTTCGTTCCGGCATCACGATCGAGCGTTCGTTTTGTAATAAGACCGGATTCTCCTGCGCCGAAAATGATCACGCTTCTTTTTCCACGTGAAGGATTTCTCATCTCGAGATACATCGCTTTATACAGCAGGCGGCTGCCGATCATTCCGAAAGTAGTGGCAAGGAATTCAATGAAAATAATGGAATGCGGAATTACATAAGTTTCGGTAATGAAACGGCTGGTAAGCTGGTTAACAAGAAAAAATAAAGCCGTCCCGCTCATGATCGTAATAAGGATCCGCACGGCATCACGCTGTCCCATATAGCGCACAACGGCCCATGGAATTTTAGCGAAAAGAAAACTTATGAGCCTTATACCGGTTATCAGCGAAAAAACGATCGGGAAAGCGTCGATCTCCGATTGCGGGATCGAAAAATCAAAGCGGAGTAAATAAGCAATGATTGTTCCTGCGAATACAATGGCAAGATCGATCAATAAAACGATCCAGCGGGGCGTATAACCTTCATTGAGTTTCAGCACGATTGTAAAGATAGGGGGAAAGGGATTCAAAATTCAAGATTCAAAAATTCAGGATTACTGATTTTGAATCTTGAAATTTTGAATTATCACCTGGCAATATACTGCTCCAGCACCGCCAATAATTCATCCGGCCGTTGTGTTCCTATCCGGTAAATGAGCCCGTCTCTTGTGGTCATTTCCACGGCTTCATTTCCATACGTGTAAAAACGCACCCGGCCTTTGCTGTGGAGATTATAGATCGGGCGGTTGAAGATGGAAGGATGGAAACGCACTTTTTTTGCGGAAGCAATTCCTTTCAGATCTACACGTACTTTTCTTGCTGAGAAGCTGCCGTCAATGAAAACTGCGCCTTCTTTCACTGTTGTTTTCATGTGCAGCACAAAAAGCAATAAAGCGGATAAAAAAAGAATGGCCAGTCCGAGAATAAAAAAAAGCTGGCCCGAATTATCTCTTCCCGGGTATTCGCCTAAATGGAAAAGTTCAAGGTTGACAGGTTTCGGATTCTCTGACCAATAATACGCGACGAAACAAAATACAGCAAGCAATAACCGACGCACAAGTGAGTGACGGTTCAGCCCGTGAAATTGTTTCTCTTCATAAAAAGGAGATTCAGGCGCCATACTTTTCCGGGTTAAATTTCAGGCGGATCACTAAAGCTGTGTTTTCGTTTACGCGGAATTTATCTGCAATGCGGTAACCGGGAACCCAGACAATCTCATTCCCGGAAGTAATCACTGCCGCTTTTTCTTTTTTATACGAAGGAAGCTTCATCTCGTTCAGAATATCGCTGACGTTTTTGTGGCCCTGCATGCCGAACGGAATAAACCGATCGCCGTTTTGCCATGTACGTAATTCCAGCGGAAGCGTGATCAGTGAAGAATCGACAACCGTTTCCCATTTGTCTTCCGGGAAGCTTGCCGGTTTTTCTTCTGAGAAATAAGAGAAAGCATCCGGATCCGGATCAGTGGCATTTTTCCGGGTCACAAGAAATAAATCGTCCCGGTCGCGGATAAAGCGGTGTGTGTGGGAAAGAAATTCTGTTCCGGGTTCTCCGTTTAAAATAATCGCATACCAATCGGTCGGCAGCGTATGAAAACCAAACTCTTTTAAAAAGAATTTTAAATGCTGAATGCCATCAGCGAACTGAATTAATTTTTCAATAGAGATTTTAACTACATCGTTTCCTTCATAAGTGGTGCAGTTAAAACGAAAATTACTC
>JALYQL010000382.1 GCA_030855855.1 Bacteroidota bacterium
AAGTAATTTTAACTCTCCTTTTCTGTTTGGGAGAATTGGAAATGTTTGTTGTAGTTGCTTGAAATCCAATAAATGAAGGTGCTTCAAATCAGTTTGAATAAACTTTATAAAATCGTAAAGCCAATCAATTAGAAGGGAAACGGCATTATCGCTTTCACCGAAGATGAATGTTGCGAGTGGTCGAATATTACTTTTGTATTCCGAAATTTTTTTGACTAAAAATTCGGCATTAACTTTTTTGAAATCCTTTTCACTTTCCCAAAGGACTTTATTCCATTCGGAAACTTCCTCTAAACTTGGAACAGATTGCGGAAATAAAACAACTGAATATTTCCAAAGTTTGTCTTTCTTCGTATCAATTGGGAAATGAAGAAGTTTATCGTTGTCTTTGATTGGCTTCCTTATGAATTCAATTTGTTCCTTGTCGGTCGGAATGTCAACTAACTTTTCAATCAGAATTGACTCTCTCAATTGAGTATTTATTTTTGACTTGTGCCAGTCGTCTGAAATCCATTTATGACTTGGGGTAAGTTCAATATTTGTATCGGAAATATTAAAGGTTCTTTTCCATTTTTCTGTAGAAATGTTTGCTAAAACATTTTTGTAAAGTGCGGTAGCACTTTCAATGATTGTTTGGTTTCCGCTGTCATTATTTTTCAAGGAAATACTGTCTCGTGTTTCTTTTGGTTTGAATAGTTTTGAGTTAATCAACATCGGGAAAGTAAACTCCTCACTACCAATCAAGGGGAATGAAGAAAAAAGGAAAGGAATTTTTTTCTCGGTCTTTAAGTTATATAAATCATTAAGGTTAATGAAAAAACTATTTTCTGAACTAGTTGCCTTTTCGTATGAACAAGCTAATTGAATATCTTCATTGTCAGCAAGCAGTATGTAGTTAGGAGTGTCATTCTTTGAAACATTAAATTGGAACAAATTCATTTTATCAGAGAGAGGTTCCTTTTTGCCCTTTAATTCGTATGCCGTTAGGGAATTACCTACTTCATTATTGATAGTAACCTTTTTAATTCGTTCATTGAAGCAAAGAACAAAAGGTAATAACACATCTAAATCATTTAAACCTTCCTCTACAAATGTTTTGACCCATTTGATGTCTTGTTTGATATTGTCATTAAGATAGTAAGTGAACTTGGATTTAATGACGTTCTTGTGTTCTGTATAGTTCACGCTATTTCTAAGTGTCCCAACAATACTTTCAATAAATGTCTTACGGTCTCCAGTAAATTTTGTTCTGTCAATTGTAAAATCAAAATCTTTTAATTCACCTTGTTTATTCAGAAAAACTCCTTCAACTCTAATTTTAAGGGACAAAATATGAGTAGATAAAAAACCAGTTCCAAATTTTCCTGTTTGATACTCGTTGTCTTTTCCAGAAACTGGTAAAATTAGATTAGTAACATCATCGAACCTATAAGGGTCGTCCGTGTAGCAAAATGGATTGCCGTTGTGTTCAAAAGAGAGAAAATAATCTTCATTTGTCTTGGAATAAGTAACAACTACATCAACCGTTTTTTCCTTGACGTTTTTATATTGTTGTTCAAGTTGCTTCGGATTATAAGAGACACTGTCTTTAGCGTTTTGAAGTAATTCCCAAAACCATCTTCGTCCAGCCGTTTCAGGTTCTTCAAGGGCTTTATTTATTTTCTCTGTGATTTTAGATTCTGCAATTATTGCTTCTTTACGGAAGTGTGTAAGTGTTTCCTCAGAAATGTCTGTCGTTGTCGTTTCCTTTCCGTTAAGCATTTCTATGTTGTTACTTTCTTCCATTGTTTATTTTTGTTTGTCCGTTGATGTTTTGCACTGTCGCCAAGAATGGCATATAACTACTATATACACGCTATATTATATCGCCTATCCACCCATTACAGCCGGATTGGCGCTATAATGTATCGGAGATTTCTTATGAAAGTTAGCCATTTTTACAGCGTATCGCAGGTATGACCTTTAACAGCTTTACTGCCTTAAAGAATATAATGATGAATGCAAAGCAGAATTTAAGCCCCCATAAACGACACTAAAAATAAACCGTCTCCTCCCGCTCTCTTAAATTATACCCGCTCACCATCACTTCGCCATAAGCACCTGCAGTCCGTATCGCAATCAGATCGCCACGTTTTACTTCCGGGAGATCCATCGCTTTTGCAAAACAATCCGACGATTCACACACCGGACCAACCACATCATAACGCACATCCGTCGCGCCGGGTGATGGTGTCAGGTTTTCAATCTTATGATACGCCTGGTAAAGCGCTGGTCGTATCAATTCTGTCATTCCCGCATCGAGAATCGCGAAATTGGTTTGTTTGCCTTTCTTCACATACAACACCCGCGAAATCAACGCGCCGCATTGAGCCACGATCGCACGGCCCAGCTCAAAATGAACTTGCTGGCCGGTTCTTACTTCGAGAAATTTTGCGAAAATATCAAAGTACGTCGCGAAATCGGGAACGAGATTATTTTCAACATCATGATAATCTACTCCCAAACCTCCGCCGACATTAATATGCTTCAACGCAATCCTTCTCGATGCAAACCATTCCTGAATTTCATTCACACGCGTACACAACGAGCGGAAAACATTCAGGTCAGTGATCTGCGATCCGATATGAAAATGAATTCCGATAAGATCGAGCTGCGGAAATTTATTAATGCATTCCATCACTTCCTCCAGCTCATAAATATTGATGCCGAATTTATTCTCTTCGAGACCTGTAGTGATGTAATGATGTGTATTCGCATGCACATTCGGATTGATGCGCAATGCTACACGCGCTTTCTTGTTCATTTCGCGGGCAAGCTCTGCAATCACTTCCAGCTCCGGCAACGATTCGCAGTTGAAACAAAAAATATCATTCATCAACGCGAAACGGATTTCGGAATCATTCTTCCCTACTCCGGCAAAAACAATTTTTTCAGGCGCAAAACCACATTCAAGCGCACGTTTTATTTCATTACCGCTCACACAATCGGCGCCCATTCCGCTTTTGAGTATGCGGTCCAGCACCTCACGATTCGAATTTGCCTTGAGAGCGTAATGAACGTGAAAATTATATTTCGATGATGCGGCTTTCATGGCCGACAATGTTTTATCCAGCAGACCGAGATCGTAAAGATAAAAAGGGGTCGGACGTTGATGAAGCTGTGCTATTCTTTGTTGATTAAACATTATCGTAGAAGTTATTTCGACACCAAGGCACCAAGACACCAAGGCGCGGTAAAAAATTACAAATTGAACAATCCCCGATTGAGCGCCTGGAGCGTTTCTTTTTTTCTTCCGGATTCTACAAGAATAGAAACGTTGTTTTCGCTGCCGCCATAAGAGATCATCCGGATCGGAATATCTTTTAATGCTTCGAAAATTTTCACCGCGTAACCTTGCTTTTCCTGCTTGAAGCTGCCCACGATGCATACGATGGTTTGATCTTTATCCACTTCCACTATTCCGAAGCTTTTTAATTCTTCGAGAATTTCATCGAGATGTGCAGGATTGTCGATCGTTACAGAAACCGCCACCTCAGAAGTGGTGATCATGTCGATTGGCGTTTTGTAGCGTTCGAACACTTCAAACACCGAACGCAGGAAACCATAAGCCAGCAGCATCCGCCCCGATTTTATCTTGATCGCGGTGATGCCGTCTTTGGCTGCTACAGCGGTAAACCGGTCTGCTTTTGCATCGCTGCCGATGAGCGTTCCTTTTGCTTCGGGCTGCATGGTATTGAGCAGGCGCACGGGTACATTTCTTTTTTGTGCAGGAAGCACGCAGGTCGGATGTAAAATTTTTGCACCGAAATAGGCAAGCTCGGCCGCCTCATCAAACGTAAGTTCGTGGATCGGAAAAGTTTTTTCCACTATGCGCGGATCGTTATTGTGCATCCCGTCGATATCGGTCCAGATCTGCACTTCATCCGCTTTCAACGCCGCGCCGATCAGCGTTCCTGTATAATCGCTTCCGCCTCTTTTCAGATTATCAATTTCACCGAATGAATTGCGGCAGATATATCCCTGCGTGATAAAAAGGGAAATGCCCGGATGTTTTTTCAGCTCAGCCTGCAAATGTTTTTCAATGTATTCCAGGTCCGGCTCATCATTCCCGTCGATGCGCATGAAATTCAGTGCTGCAAGCAAAACGGATTTCACACCGGTTTCTTCGAGGTGATATTGCAT
>JALYQL010000226.1 GCA_030855855.1 Bacteroidota bacterium
GGTTTATCTGGGCTCAATACCGCAAAAGATATATCATTTGGGTTTCCTATGTTCTTTTCGTTGGACTAATATTAATAATGAGCCATCAGTTGGGTTCTGATAAAGAGAGAATAATCAATCCGGATGATCCGTTCTTTATCCATTTAGATCTCATGGAATTCATCGGAGTGGTTTTGCTGGTTCTTTCATGCGTCTACATTTTTAGTTTTATAAGGCTAAGGAAAACACAGTTGAAACGCATCAAGATACTTTCAGACAGGTTAAGCCGGGAAAACAGTAACGAAATTTATATTACTATCAACGATCTTACCATAAGCTATCAAAGTGCCTTTTCTAAAAACGAATATGTTTGGGAAGTTGTTGAGAATTATTTTTTGACAGAACACTTTGTCTTTATTTTTTTGAACCACTCACTCGAATCATCAATTATTATTGACAAGAGACTACTCACCCCGGAAGATTTTACAGCACTTTCAGCATTCATCCGGCAAAGACTTCCTGCAAGGAATCGTTTATTATGAGGAATCTGTAATGACGAATTAAATCCCGGGCGTTGATTATTTCATCCTTGAACATTAACCCCGAGAGTCAATTTTAGATTACCTGCCTGAAGAATATTTCCCAGAATCGTCGATGTGTCCGTTGTATTGTGCGACAGAAACCAAGGGAAACCCGATCATTTTAATTGCCTTTGCATAATAGGTTTTTCTATGAATAATTGACGGGGTTTTACGATCTTTGTGGAATTCCATATTATGATCGAGCCTCTTATAATTACAAATACAATTCGCACAGCCGGCGTCAATTTTGATGCTGATAAAGCTATGTTAGTGATCAATGGAAATTCTATTCCGGAAAATTCTGATGAATTCTTTCAGCCGTTATACGATTGGGTAGATAAATTCAAACAAGGTCATCAGGGAAAAGTGACGCTCCGTATCTTCATGACGTACTTCAACACCTCTACGATCCGTCACATTATCGGCATCATGAAAAGGCTTATACAACGCTATTCAAAAGACCTTACTATCATCTGGGCTTATGAAAAAGGAGATGAAGAGATTATGGACCGTGGCCAGGATATTTCCGAAGTAGTAAAGTTTGCTTTTCAATTTGAAGAAGTTCCGCTTTAAGCAAGAGCAGCCGTAATTTTTTCTGCCAGCACTTTCGCAATTTTTTCGTTGCTTTCAAATGTCCACCCTGCAATATGCGGTGTCAGGATCACTTTGTCTGAACTGATTAAATACTGAAAAGGTGCAGGAAGCAAAGCAATATCAATCTTCTCAAAAGAAATACTTTCATATTCGGAAACATCCAGACATGCGCCTCGCACCTTTCCACTTTCCAGGTTTTTCACAAGTGAAGCAGTGTCAAGAATTTTCCCGCGCGCTGTGTTGATCAGCCAGATCGGTTTTTTGAATTTCGAAAGATAATCTTCGTTCACCACCAGGTTTGTTTCAGCTGTCAATGGAATATGGAAGCTGAGCACATCGGCGTTTTCAAAAATTTCTTCCATTTCACATTCTTTGATTTCATCTGTGCCGAAATTCTTTTTGTATTTATCATACACTAGAATTTTTACACCAAAACCTTTCAGCCGTTGCACAAATGCGCTTCCCATATTTCCATAACCGATCACACCAACCGTTTTGCCCTGCAGCTCATACCCGCGGTTACCTTCACGTATCCATTTTCCTTCGCGCACTTGCCTGTCGGCACGGCAAATATTATTCATCAAAGCCAATAACATTCCCATTGCCTGCTCACCTACCGCATCACGATTTCCTTCCGGCGCATGCACACATTTAATCCCTTTTGCCTCCGCATACTTTACATCGATATTTTCCATTCCCGCGCCCGCACGCCCAATGCATTTCAACGTTGTTGCTGCGTCAAGAAATGCAGCGTCGATTTTAAAACGGCTGCGGATAACCAATGCGTCGTAATCACCAATTTTTGTCTGTACTTCTTCTTTGGTACTTACATAATCTTCCTCACACACAAAACCATTTGCGCGTAATGTCTCAATCAATAAAGGATGATTGCTGTCAAGGAATAATATTCGGGGCATGTTCTGCGAGAAGGTCTTTCAGAAGTATGATTGAAATAGAGAAATAAATAATGAGCCCTGTTACATCAACAAGCGTTGCCACAAACGGAGCTGATGAAACCGCAGGATCGAATCCAAATCGTTTAAGCAAAAGCGGCAGCAAGGATCCACACAAAGATCCCCACATTACAACAAATGTGAGCGTAATGCCCAGCGTGATGCCGATCATCATCCAATGCGGCCCATAATCATTAACGAAATTCGACCAGATCGCGACGCGTGCAAACCCGATTATTCCCAGGATAGTTCCAAGCACCATCCCCGATTGAAATTCTCTGCGTGCAATTTTCCACCAGTCTTTTATGGTGATCTCTCCTAAGGCAAGCGCACGTATGATCAGAGAAGTTGCCTGGGAACCGCTGTTTCCTCCGCTCGAAATAATCAACGGAACAAAAATAGCAAGTATCACCGCCCTTGTAATCTGGTCTTCGAAAAACGACATGGCAGTCGCAGTCAGCATCTCACCGATAAAAAGAACAACAAGCCAGCCAACCCGTTTACGGATCATCTGCCAGAACGGAGTAGCCATGTATGGTTCCGTCAGCGCTTCCACACCTCCCATTTTCTGAACATCTTCCGTATTTTCTTCACGGATGACATCGACCATGTCGTCAAAGGTCACACGGCCAACGAGCCTTCCCAGGCTGTCGACAACAGGAATTACAACCAGATCGTATTTATCCATCAGCATCGATACTTCTTCCGCAGGAGTATTCGATCTTACGCTGATAAAATCGGGATTATAAACTTCAAGGATCGGTGTGCGGAGATTTTTGGTGAGCAGGTTTTTTAAAGAAAGCAGCCCGACTAATTTCTCATCGTCATCGACGACGTAGATCGTATAAATATTTTCCACTCCTTCCGCCTGCTTCCTGATTTCGCGCACACACTCCCATACATTTTTATTGAGATGGACTTTCACCAGCTCTTTCGCCATTATACCACCTGCTGTATCGGGATCGTAATTAAGAAGATCAACGATATCGCTGGCCTGGTCAACGTCTTCGACGTGCGAAAGAACTTCATCCTGCTGCTCATCTGAAAGTTCAGAAAGCACATCAGCCGCATCATCCGACTGAAGGTTATCGATCAACTGCTCTGCGATCTGCTTGGAAGAAAGTCCGTCGAGAATCTGCTCACGCTTATCTTCCTCCAGCAAAAGCAGCGCTTCAGGAGCTACTTCTTCATCAAGCAGCTTATAGGCTGCTACCGCTTCATCATCTTCAAGGTCATTGAGAATTTCGGCAACATCTGCAGGATGCAATTCTTCCAACAGCACGCGCACAGCAGCTTCATTGCCTGAAGCGAGGGCTTCCCGCAACTCATCAAGAAAATTATCTGTTACCTGGAATGCCATTTCTCAGTTGTCAGTTTTCAGTAGTCGGGAATCAGTAGTCAGTTGATAGAACAGATGCCATACTCCGAAAGTGAATACTGACTACTGAATACTGACCAGTGATTTTCGGGTGCAAAGTTAAGGTTTCCTTACTAACAAAGTGAGCTGGACAAATTCTTCCACGGAGAGCTGCTCGGCGCGCATGGTGAAGAAAACATGGCCTTCATTTCCGGGAATAATATCGAACGGATGAAGGGCATTGCGTAATGTTTTCCTGCGTTGATTAAACGCGGCTTTGACCACTTCCACGAATAATTTTTCATCACAGGCAAGTGATTGAACATCGTTTCGCGTGAGGCGGATGACGCCTGATTTTACTTTCGGCGGCGGATTAAAAACATGCTCGCTGACAGTGAATAAATATTCAATCTTGTACCAGGCTTGTAATAAAACGCTGATGATGCCATACGTTTTGCTTCCGGGTTTAGAGGCAAGACGCTGTGCAACTTCTTTCTGGAACATTCCCACCATTTCCGGAACGAGATTGCGGTGCTCAAGTCCTTTGAATAAAATCTGAGTGGAAATATTGTAAGGAAAATTGCCAATGATGGCGAATGGTTCGGAAAATGTCTGCGCAAGATCGTATTTCAGAAAATCTTTGGAGATGATCCGTTCTTTGAGCTGCGGATAATTTTCTTCGAGATACGTTACCGATTCACGGTCAATTTCAACCACCCATGTTTCATAGTTTTCATTGGCGAGCAGGTATTTGGTCAGCACGCCCATTCCGGGTCCTACTTCAAGCACTTTCTTGTAACGGTCGGTGTGCTTAAGGCTTTCCGCGATCTTGCGCGCGATATTTTCATCGCGGAGAAAATGCTGGCCTAAATGTTTTTTTGCACGAACGTTCATAGAAAGAATTTGGGAATCTGGTAACCGGGTAATTTAGTAATTGAGAACGTTATTTAATTATTGTCAGACTGAGTGTTTTTCTTTTTGTCAGCCTTAGATACTTTCTCCTGCGACGAAAACTTAATCTGACAAAAAGAAAAATGTATCGAAGGCTGGCAATAATTAAACTTCCTCCAGCAACGTTCTGAAGGCGGTAAATTTTCCGCCGAAACTTTCTTCTGCTTTTCCGCGCATTTCAGGAGCGAATTTTTCGAGATAGATATTGATGGCTGTCATATTCGGGGCGCGGTATTGGATCGAATAACTGGTGCCCGACTGTTCCTCGACTAAAAGTTTGTACATAGAACCGGAAGAAAAACAACCAGTAGCTACTACTTCGGGAATATGAGTCTTTTTCATCCACGTCAGCCATTCGTCATGAGCCGCTTCGTCGATATTAACAGTAACGTTGTAAATGATCATTTTAGTTTTGGAGTTTCGGGTTATGAGTTTCGAATTCCGGGTTAAACTTAAACAAAATCCGAAACCCGAAACCCGAAACCGATTTAACTGTTTTATTCCACTTTATCCCCACGCAGCATGCGGTATTTTTTTCTTGCATCCACAGCAAACATGCTCCCGGGATATTTCATAAACACATCCTGGTAAGCCTGCATTGCTTTTTCTTTATCCTTCAATTTATTCTCATACAATTCCGCGAGATAAAAAATCGCGTCGTCACCGAGAATATCATCGGGATAAGTGGAAATAATTTTCTGCAGGTAGGTCGCAGCTTCCACCCATTTCTGCTGCTTCATCGCGATCTGGTAACGTTTGTATAAAACATCATCCTCCAAAGCATGGCCTGGCCAGTTTTTATCAATCGTATCAAGATCAACCACGGCGGAATCGAAACGGTTCTGAAAATACATCAGGTCGGCATGCGCGAATTTCATCAACGGATCAGGATTACTATCGAGCGCGAGATTTTCGGTAATGAGGATGGACAAATACATCGCGTCGTTGGAGATCAGCTTGGATGTGGCGCCTTTCAAAACATCCAGCTGCACCTGCGACCATTTAAAATCACCAATGTAAAAAGCGACTTTTGCATTCCTGAATTTTGCCTCCTGCCCGATCGGCTCATACTTGAACGCTTTTTCCACTTGTGAATAGCGCAGCGATGCCTCCCACACTTGTCCATCGAGCAATAAAATATCACCAAGCTCTAATTTACATTCCGCCTGCGCCTTCGGGGAAATATCCGGCAATGCGATTGTTTTTTCTAAAAGTTCAATAGCGGCTTTTGTTTTGAAAAGATAAAACCCTTCAAGATGCGCGAGCGTTTTTTGCAATGAAACAGTCCGCACATCACGTCCTAATTCATCCAGCGTCGTGTTCATTTCTGCTTCAAGCGCAAGCAGCTCGACGGTGGTATAAATCCCGCCTACCGTTATTTCTTCATAACGTGTATTGATCTTTTCCATACGCGCTCTTCTGAAATTAAAGCTTGATTCGCCGAGGGAGATGACGTAATCATATCCATCCGCGGCAGCGCTGTAATCACCGTTCGCTCTTGCAGTTTCGCACAGCTCCATTACTTTATCGCCATCGAGATGTTTGCGTTTATCGACTGCTTTCGCCTGCACGAGTGCTGCGGTGAAATTTTTCTGCTGCACATAATACCACATCAGCATTTCCGACCAGATCGTCTTGTCAGGATTTTTCTGCGACCGTTTGATCAATTCTGTTTTCAACGCCGGCGCAATCTTTTCGTCAGCATCTGCATCCATTTTGGCCTGGAGCGCATTTTTTACCTGCTGCTGAAAATTTGTGCTCGTTTCAAGAAGGTCAAGATATTCGTTGACCATTGACACGTAATCTTTTTTTATCGCGTAAACTTCTGCCAGCTCTATATTGAACGTGTAAACTCCTTTGAGTTCTTTCCTGCCCTTGTTCAGAGACGAAATAGCAAAATCTGTTTCGTTCAGGCCAAGGAAAGCATTCGCAAGATCAATTACATTATTCGCGCTCGTGGATGAAGTGATGGCATCGATAGCGCCCTGGAATTCTTTTGTTTTTTTCGAATCATCTCCCTGCGCCTGGTAAACTCTTCCCATGTCGACGCGATACGTGAGGTCGCCGGGATTTCTGCTGCTTTGTTTTTTTATTACTTTCTCCGCTTTTTTATAACTTTTCGTCAGGATCAGGCAGTTGAGATAATACTCGTAATAAATCGCGATCGGAGATTTCTCATACAGCTTTTCATAATAAATAACTGCTTTATCATATTCACCTGCCTGGTAATATTGCGCCGCGAGCTGCTCGTCTGTAGTCGGATCAGGAGTTTGCGCAATACCAATGCCCGGCATCGAGAGCAATGCTGCGATCAGAAAAAGCAAAATACCTTTTGCCGGAATATGGATTATTTTTTTCATGTTTAGTTCATGCTCAGGTTTTCCTGTTTATCCGCCAGTTTCTGGTTCAGCGATTTCATATAGTCCGCGATCTTTGGCGCGAGCGTATCGTATCCCGCTTTCGCCCTGCCTAAAGAAGAACGCATTGTACCTGCGAATTCGTACATCCCGCTCACCTGGTCTCTTTCCTGCTGGATACAGGATTCGGGTGTAAGGTTTTTCGCCAATGAATTTTTCTCAAAATCATGCGCAAGATCGTTTAAGCTTTTGCTGGTGGAATCAATCGCTGCCGAAAGATGTTTGTGGTTCTCCGCTACTTTTTCAAACGCGGGAAGCAACGAACCATAATTATTCAGCAGCTTATAGGTTTTAAAATCCACCGTATCTCCCAGTTTTTTAAGATTGAACTGAATGAACTGCGTATTGTTCTTTACCTCCGCCGCCATTCGTTCCGCAAATTCGAGATCGGTTTTGCTTAAAAGCGAATCCGTTTTTAAAAGCTCTGTGCGAAGTGAATTGATTTCAGCTAATTCTTTCTCATGTCGCTCCCGCACACACCCTGCCAGGAACGTAATTATGAGGGAGAATATCATGAGATTAAGCTTCATCTTTTTATTTATTGTTTGTTGTTTCTCGTTTGTTATTTGTTGTTACTGTTTTGGGTTTGATTACAAAACTGTTTTATTACGCATTGCAAAAACTATTAACAAGAAACTTTTTAAACAAGAAACCCGAAACCATTTAACTGATCATATCAAACCCTGTGTACGGTCGCAACACTTTCGGAATATTGATTCCTTGCGGTGTCTGATTATTCTCCAATAATGCTGCCACTATCCGCGGTAAAGCGAGCGCGCTGCCGTTCAGTGTATGTGCCAGCTGCGGCTTTTCTGTTCCTTCGCGGAAACGCAATTTCAAACGGTTTGCCTGGAACGATTCGAAATTAGAAACAGAGCTTACTTCGAGCCATTTTTTCTGTGCACCGGAAAACACTTCCATGTCGTAAGTCATGGCAGATGCAAAGCTCATGTCGCCGCCACACAATAAAAGTGTGCGGAACGGAAGCTCTAATTCTTTCAATAATCCTGCAACATATTCGCGCATTTCTTCCAGCACTTTATAAGAATCGGATGGATGTGCCAATTGCACGATCTCCACTTTATCGAATTGATGCAAACGGTTTAATCCGCGGACATGTGCGCCATAAGATCCTGCTTCACGACGGAAGCAGGGTGTGTAGCCACAATTTTTTACCGGGAAATCTTCTGCTTTCAGGATCACATCACGATAAATATTTGTGATCGGAACTTCTGCAGTAGGAATCAGGTAAAGATCGTCGATACCGACGTGGTACATCTGTCCTTCTTTATCAGGAAGCTGCCCGGTGCCGAAACCTGAATCTTTATTGATAAGTATCGGCGGCTGAATTTCCATGTAGCCTGCTGCGGTTGCACGATCGAGGAAGAAATTGATAAGCGCACGCTGAAGTCTCGCCATCTTACCTTTGTAAACCGGAAAACCGGCGCCGGCAATTTTATTTCCCAATTCAAAATCGATCAGGTCATATTGCGCGGCAAGCTCCCAATGCGGTTTTGCATCAGCAGGAAGGTTTGGCATTTCGCCATGCTCGAAAACAGTTTTATTTTCTTCAGGCGTTTTTCCTGCAGGCACTTGTTCATTCGCGATATTGGGAATGGTCACCAACAGATTGTGCGTTTCTTCTTCAATTTTATTGAGAACATCCTGCAGGCTTCTTTCTGTTTCTTTAAGCGCGATGCTTTTGTTTTTCAATTCATCTGCTTCCGCTTTTTTTCCACCTTTCATCAGCTCCCCTACTTGTTTCGAGATCACATTTCCTTCTGCCTTTAGCGCATCAAGCTCTGATTGTGTTTTACGACGATCAGCATCAATTGTTGAGATCTGTTCGATCACAGCAACATCAAAATTCTTTTTAGTAAGACGACGGATTATTTCGTCTTTATTATCACGAATGGCGTTTAGGACTAACATAGATTATTTGAGAATGAATTATTAGTAGTAAAGTTAACGATTTGCTTGTTGGGTAAAGCGGCAGATAAAAGAGCTGCAGTGGCAGGAAAGGAGTTTTAGGTTTTTTTAGGAAAGGGGCAAAAAAAATCCTGTGAACAGAAGCTCACAGGATTTGACTTTTTACTGCCGCTGCCGTTTCTTTCTCCGTAGGAGTCCTACGTACCTGCCGCTGCCACAATTGAGAGTGTTTCTCGAAATTACTCAGCCGCTACAGGCAATACGGAAACGTACGAACGATCGTCGCGTTTTTTCTTGAATGTAACAACTCCGTCAGCAAGAGCAAACAAAGTATGGTCTTTGCCCATACCAACGTTTGCATCCGGGAAGTGACGTGTTCCGCGCTGACGCACGATAATGTTTCCGGCAACGGCGAATTGTCCACCGTAGATCTTGATACCAAGACGCTTACTTTCCGATTCGCGGCCGTTCTTTACTTTACCTTCACCTTTTTTATGTGCCATTTTTTTTAGTTTTTAAGTTCCGGGTTGAAAGTTCCGGGCTAAAAACAACCCGAAACCCGAAACTATTTTTAACTATGAAACTTTTTATTCTTCTGATTTTTTAGACGATTTTTTGGCTGCTTTTTTAGGAGCTGCTTTTTCTTTCTTCGGAGCTGCCTCTTTTTTCGCTGCTGTTTTCTTAGCTGCTTTTTTCGGCTTTTCTTCTACCACTTCTTCCACTTCCTCTTCTTCAGATTGAGTGAAGACGCGTTTAGCTGGTTTCAAACGTGAACGTTCTTTCAGCTCAAGGATAGAAGCGAGTTCGAGCTTAGCATCTTCAGCTGAAAGCTTTTCGCCTTTTCCGAGAACGCCTTGAATAAGAAGCTCGGTTAAAGACTGGCGGTGTCCGTTCAATTTGCGATAGCCTTTACGGCGTTTCTTTTTGAACACGATCACTTTGTCGCCTTTCAAATGAGAGATTACTTTTGCAGCAACTCTTGCTCCGTCAATGACGGGTGTTCCGACGGTGATTGTTCCGTCGTTGTCAATAAGAAGGACTTTGTCAAATTCGACAGAAGAACCTTCTGTAGCCTCAAGGCGGTTCACAAAAACGCGTTGTTTTTGCGACACTTTGTACTGGAGCCCGGCTATTTCTACGATAGCGTACATGATGGTTGGTTTAATGGTTTTTCCCCTAAAAAGGGATGCGAAGATAGTATTTTATTGGGGAAATGTGTTGAAAAATTATTTGAAATTCGAAGGGATTTGAGATTCGAAATTTTAATTTTATTGATTATCAATGATTTATATTTCAATTGTGTAATTACCAAGTTCAGGTGAATTTGTTCTTGGCTGACGAATCGTTAACTATAAAACATTATAGTTAATTATATATTGATTTCGTTAACTATATGATTTTATAGTTAACTTTGCCCAATGGACATCAAAGATTTCAAGGCTGGGAAATTGGTACAGCAGGCAGGCTACAAAAGCTTTTTGCCTGAGAACATCAATGTTGAATGGCTGGTAAGTACGCCGGAGGTCGCCACGTTGTTGGAAGATGCTACCAGCAAGCTCAGCGCGTTGAATGTTTATTCCATCATGATCCCCGATGTGGAAATTTTCATCCGTATGCACATCGTAAAAGAAGCAACCACTTCCAGCAAGATCGAAGGAACACAAACGCATATCGAAGAAGCGGTTTTGAGCAAATTACAAGTGGATCCTGAGCAGAGAGACGATTGGCAGGAAGTGCAGAATTATATCCGTGCAATGAATTTTGCGATCGGTGAACTGGACAAGATTCCTCTTTCGAATCGGTTATTGAAGGAAACGCATCGTATTTTAATGCAAGGCGTACGAGGTACAAATAAAGCGCCGGGCGAATTCCGGAAATCGCAAAACTGGATTGGTGGAGCTTCGCCTGCAGACGCGGTTTTTGTTCCTCCCCATAATACGGAAGTAGAAGAATTGATGAGCGACCTGGAAAAATTTCTGCACAACTCAGACATTCATGTTCCGCATTTGATCCGGGTGGCAATTGCGCATTACCAGTTTGAAACCATTCACCCGTTCCTTGATGGAAACGGAAGATTGGGAAGATTACTGATTACGTTGTATCTCGTGAGTAAAAATATTCTGCGAAGGCCTTCGTTATATCTCTCCGATTTTTTCGAACGTAACAGGCAGCTTTATTACGATAATCTTTCAGGAACGCGAACGAAAAAAGACCTGATGCAATGGATAAAATTTTTCCTGGTGGGCGTAATTGAAACAGCTGAAAAAAGTACGGCTGTTTTTAATGCGATTATCAGGCTCAGGGAAATTATTGAAACAGAAAAGATCATCACACTCGGAAAACGTGCTCCGGTGGGAAGAAAAACGCTGAACTATATTTACATCAAACCCGTCGTTACAGTAAGCGACATCATTGATGAATTGAAAATCTCAAAGCCTACTGCAAATGCAATAGTGAAGGATTTTATCCGGTTGAAAATTCTCAAAGAACAAACCGGCTTTAAACGTAACAGGATTTTTGTGTTTGAAGAATACCTGGATTTATTCCGGTAGAGTGAAATTGAGAAAATGGAAATTGGGGCTCAGCCAGGTAATCCCTGGCTTGGATCCTGTCTGAAAATCCGAAGTTCCGCAAAAATTTCATATTGCTTATTCTATACAGCATCAAATAAAATATCCATTTTTAAATCATTCTGTACATTGCCTGAATACGTATTGGTTTGTAAACCGAAAGTAGTAATCATCGTAAGAAAGACGGATTTTTTTGTTTGAGTTTCGCTTTTAAAGGCTCCCGTTTTATTCCGCAGCTCACCATCATACTTTTTATCAATGATAAATGGACTAATCGAAAATTTCATTTCGCAGATATTTATAACACCATCCCGCCGGTCAATTACCAGGTCAATTTGTGCGCCGTTTGGTGAAAGGGAGCTTTTCCACATAGAGATTTCCGTTTCTACACCGCTTATTCCCAATGCTTTTTTAATCTCCGGACTATGTGCAAGACAAACCTGCTCAAAGGCATATCCACTCCATGCTCGTTGCTTTGGACTATCAATCATTTTCAGCCAATGGTTTTTGTCAAATGTATTTTTCCCTTTTATAAATTTCACGTGAAACAAGGAAAAGAAGTCAGTCAGCTGATAAAGACTGTTCCTTGACTTTTTACCAAACGGTGTATATCGCTTGATGAAGCCGCTTTCTTGCAGTTCATCAAGCAAGCGGGTAAGACCGCCTCCATCTGCGAGCTTACTTTCAACACTGATTTCTTCCCGTGTAAGCCCCTTTCCCTTTTTAGCAATAGCAGCTACAATAGCCTCATGGCGTTCTGCTTTAGCAAATAGTGACTTAAACAAATTATTGAACTCGGTTATGAGTAATCCGTTAGACTCAAAACAAAGTTTGTTGATGTTCTGTGCAGCACTATAACCTTTTTCCACAGCATCCCAATAAAATGGAATTCCGCCCAGCACCACGTAAAGCTGCATAAGCTGGTAATTATCCAACGTAATTTTTTTGTGCGCCAGAAGCTCTTTACATTCTTTCAATGTAAAAGGTTCTATTTTTATTTTTTGGGTAACGCGGTTATGTAACCCTCCTTTATTGCTGATGAGCGTATTGATCATCCACGAAGCTGCCGAACCGCATACCAGCAATAAAATATCTTTCCTTTCTGAAGCCCAGCTATTCCAGAAATGTTCTAATGCATGAACAAACCCGGCGCGGGCAGTATCAAACCAGGGTAACTCGTCAATGAAAATGACCTTTTTCTTTTGTTTTGACTTCTCCACCACGTGCCTGATTTGCTGAAAGGCTTCCATCCAGTTATCAGGATTTTTCCGGCCTGCTTGGGGATATTGCTCTTGCATGGCCATATTAAAATTGGCAAGCTGCTCTTGTAAAGTTGCCTGCGCAAGGCCCGTAAGCCGAAATGTGAATTTACGCTCAAATACATTTCTTATGAGGAAGGTTTTTCCTATCCTGCGCCTTCCATACACAGCTACAAATTCCGGTTTATCGGAAGCCATCATCTTATTCAGAATCGCTGTTTCTTTTTGTCTTCCTATTAAAGCCATAGGTTTATATTTGGCTATAAATATACTAAAATACATACTTATAGCCAAATACATATTTTTATATCTGGCTATAAGGATGATAAAATGTGTAATAAAGCCAAATATAGCTCCCACCTCATTACCTAGTAAAATCAGGGGAGCCATTATGATACATCCGGATAGGGCATATTATCAAGCTGATTTTCTCTTCATGTAAAATTTCCGGACAGAGAATCCACTGCAAAAAAATCCGCGGCAATACTTTAACTGCCACGGATCACAATATTTTTATGCCAATCTACATATCGTGATGAGCAGAACCGAAGCGATTGTTTGAGAAGATAAAATTAATCCAATTTTAAGAACCGGATGTCAATTTTAATTTTTTTCAGGATCTCATGTATGTTTCATTTGCATATTTCCGGCTGTTGCAATTCCCGGGCATATCTTTTACGCAGCACTTCTTCTCTAATAATATAAATAAAAATATTTAAAGCGCTTTATCTCATCATAGGCATTGTATTCTTCGGTGAGCTCTCCCCGTTCATTCCATTTATAGGAGACCATCACTAATGGTTCCCATCTTTTCCTTTTTCCCGCGGTGCTCATACAATA
>JALYQL010000016.1 GCA_030855855.1 Bacteroidota bacterium
GCGTTCAGCTGTTTGTTCCGGTTCAATTCCTTCTTCTTCTGCAATGCGCGCTGAAATCTTATCCGCCAGCGTATCGAAATACCCGGAAGGAACATCGGCATCGGATCCTTTTCCCAATTCATCGACCGCGACGTGCGTCAGGATTTTATCAGAGACATTTTCAAAATAATTTTCCGGGACAGTAAATCCTTCATCCTGTTTGAGATTATCTAATGCGAGCTTTGTGTTAATTGTTTCATCCAGCTCGTTGAAATAAGATTCAGGCAGAGAGAAAGGATTTTCGATTTTCGATTTTCGATTTTCGATTGCATCGAGGGACTGGATTGTTGATGTGATCAGTTCGGCTAATGTTTCGAAGTAATTTTCAGGAACCGTGAAGGGATTTTCGATTTTCGATTTTCGATTTTCGATTGATTGGTGGAATTGGATTGTGGAAATAATTCTTTCCGCTAAATTTTCGAAATAATTTTCGGGAGCAATAAATCCCGCATTTTTTTCACCGACAACTGACAACTGACTATTGACAACTGAAATTTCCACTGATTCAGAAAAATAATTCTCCGGCACAACAAAACCATCCCCACGAAAGCGAAGATTCGCCAGCAAAGGAGAATGCTTCGACAAATCATCGAAATCAGCAGGAAGGTTTATTTTATCGTAATCGGACATTTTCTGAGCGGAATATTTTAGAATAAATGATTTTAGATTTTAGATTGATTTTGAATCTTGAATTTTAAATTGTTCAATGTGTCAGGTCATCCGTTGCTCTGATAAACGCTTCGATTTTTTTAACTGCATGATGATATGAAGCTTTTAATGCGCCGACGGAAGTTTCTAAAACGGCTGACATATCATCGTACTTCATATCCTCAAAATATTTCATCGTGAAAACCAATCGTTGTTTTTCGGGCAGCTGTGCGATCGCGACCTGAAGCTTTTTCTGGATGGCGTCGCCGTTGAAATAATTATCATTCTCCAGTGTACTTTCAATGCTTTCTTCGACATCGCCAAAGCGCACATATCGTTCGGCTTTTTTCTGGCGGATAAAGCTCAGTGTTTCGTTCGTAGCGATGCGATAAAGCCAGGTGAACAATTGCGAATCTTCTTTGAAATTATCCAGCCCTTTCCACGATTTTATGAATACATTCTGCAGCACATCATCAGTATCATCATGATCGATCAGCATTCTGCGAATGTGCCAGTACAAACGTTTCTGATAACGCTCCACGATCTTTTTGAACGCGGATTGTCTTGTCCGTTCTTCACGGAATTGAGCGATTAATTCTTTATCAGAGATTTCTTCTGTCATTAGCGTACGAAATACGAATTTGTACGAATCCCGATACCAATCGGGACGAAACAATAAAGGCCACAACAGTTTCCCGTTGCAGCCTCAAAGTAGAAATTATTTCTTTCTATTTCTTACGTGCAATTGCACGGAGGGCAGCGTTCACAATATCGATGGTGTCGAGGCCGTACTTGGTCATCAGCTGATCAGGTGTGCCGCTTTCTCCAAAGCTATCGTTTACAGCAACCATTTCAAGCGGAGCAGGGATATTGCTCGTCAGAACGTGAGAAATGCTCTCACCTAGTCCGCCGAATTTATTGTGCTCCTCCGCTGAAACAGCGCAACGGGTTTTGTTTACTGAATCTATGACGGCCTTTTCATCCAAAGGTTTAATCGTATGGATATTAATTATTTCCGCCGAAATGCCTTGTTTTTGCAGTATTTCCCATGCTTCGATCGCTTTCCATACCAAATGGCCGGTAGCGAAGATAGAAACGTCCGTCCCTTCATAAAGTGTTACTGCTTTTCCGATCACAAATTTCTGGTCGGCGGCGGTGAAATTCGGAACTGCAGGGCGGCCGAAGCGCAGGTAAACCGGTCCTTCATGTTCAGCAATCGCAATTGTCGCGGCTTTGGTCTGGTTGTAATCGCAGGGATTGATCACGGTCATTCCCGGAAGCATTTTCATCAATCCGAGATCTTCAAGGATCTGGTGAGTTGCGCCGTCTTCACCTAAAGTGAGGCCCGCATGCGAAGCGCAGATCTTTACGTTTTTGTCCGAATAAGCGACCGACTGGCGGATCTGGTCATAGACGCGGCCAGTAGAAAAGTTGGCGAATGTTCCTGTAAATGGAATTTTTCCGCCAATAGTAAGTCCGGCTGCGATACCGATCATGTTCGCTTCCGCGATTCCTACCTGGAAAAAACGGTCAGGATGTTCTTTCTGGAACGCGTCCATTTTCAAAGAACCCGTAAGATCTGCACAAAGTGCAACGACATTCGGGTTCGATTTTCCAAGTTCAGACAAACCAGCGCCGAATCCGGAACGGGTGTCTTTTTTTTCTGTGGGCTTGTATTTTTGTTCCATTGTAGTGTTTAGTTCGGAATGTTTGGTTCGGAGAAAAAAAATTTTAATTCAAATTTCAGTTCAAAGCTTTTTTCGGATTCCTCTCCGAACTAAAAACTCCGAACTTAATACAACTTTACGGTTACCTGCCCACCCGGTTCAATTTTAAATTTTCGCTCCGTAGTATAAATTGTTTCATGCGCGGCTTTCGAACGGAAAATGATGGTGTAATTGCCCGGCTGCAAAACAATATTTTCATTCAGCTGGCTCGGGTTTAAATTTGCCACCCATGTCAGCTTATTGTTTTCATTCAATAAGATCTGGCCCGTTCCTTCTGATGGTTTTAAAATGCTGACAACACCGGCCTGAGGGATCTGTATCAATGTTGTTTTACTTTGACCTATATCAACATTGCTCATATAAATTCTTGGCAGCGTTAAAATTTCAATATCGTATTTCCCGCAAATGTATTTTTCCACCCGCCCGAAATCCTGCACATTGATCGTTTGCATGGTTCCGGCTTTTCGAACAATACATTGCAGTCGCGAATAATTATTTATTCCTGCCACCTGCAGGTTTAAATATCCCTGTGGCGCATCTACGGCAATAATATTATGTTTGCCCGGGGTGATCGTAATGTTTTCCTTGACGACTTCCGGAATCGTATGCACGACCATTCTGTAAGTCGAAAGCGGATCAAGCACTATCGTATCCGGCACTCCACGGTTATTCATCGTATGCATATAATTATAACGGATAACGCCCGTCTGCTGATCGTAAAACGTCATCGAAACATCGGTCTCTGTAGGTTTTCCTCCCGCGTCAAGCAAATTCACCTGCACAGTTGTGCTGTTCATCGCCTGTGAAACAACAATGTTCAGGATATTATTGAATGTTGCTTCTTCCGCCACGTTAAATACTTTACCGATACAATTCAGCGAGCTGTAATCGAGCTTGCCGATACCGATTACGAATGGCTTAAGAATAATTCCTTTTTTCTGTAACGCCAGCGAAACTGCGCAAGGATCGCCATCGCACTCTTCAATTCCGTCGGTGATAAGAATAATAATATTGCGCGTCGTTTTTCCATCTGCCGGAAAGTCATCGCCGCATTTTTCGAGCGTGTAAGCAATCGGGGTTGTACCACGCGGAACAATCTGCTCGACCCTTGCTTTCATCGCGGGAACTGCAACCGAGGGTCTTCCGATCGGCACTTCCAGCTTTGTATCCTGGCAATCGCGATTCGGTTGTAGATTTGTCTGGTGACCAAAACAACGCAAACCGACTTCCAGGTTGCTTACATTTTTAAGGCTGTCGAGAAAATTGATAAATAGTCTTTTCGCGATTTCCATTTTCATTCCCGATTGCCACGTTCCGTACATACTGAACGACGCATCGAACACAAAAAGAATTCGTGTAAGCGGCTGAGTGCGGGGCTGGGCTTTTAAACCAGTTGCCGCGAAAAAAAATAGTAAAAGAAAGAAAACGCTGATGCGGGGGAAATTTCTTCGTCGTTTCATAGGCTAATAATCACCGATAGTTCCGGTATTGACGAGCTGTTCCAAAGCCTGTGCCAGTTGCGCATCATTCGGCGCAACGCCATGCCATTTGTGCGATCCCATCATGAAATCGACACCAGCTCCCATTTCCGTCTTCATCAGTATAACGACCGGCTTGCCTTTGCCAGTATGTGCTTTTGCAGTTTTCAGCGCTTCTAAAACTTGTGTGAGATTATTTCCATCCGCAATTTTCAAAACATCCCAGCCAAATGCGCTGAATTTTGCCTCGAGATTGCCTAATGGCAGAACATGATCGGTTGACCCGTCAATCTGCTGCCCATTCACATCTACGGTGCAGATAATATTATCAACTTTATTTCCCGCCGCGTACATCGCAGCTTCCCAGATCTGGCCTTCGTTCAATTCGCCATCGCCGTGAAGTGTGTAAACGAGGGAATTATCCTTGTTCAGCTTTTTTGCCAATGCTGCGCCAATTCCTACCGACATTCCTTGTCCAAGCGAGCCCGAAGCAATACGAACGCCGGGCAAATGTTCGTGCGTGGTCGGATGTCCCTGCAGGCGCGAATTTAATTTGCGGAAAGTAGCTAACTCGCTGACAGGGAAGTATCCTGAACGTGCCAGCGTACTGTAAAACACCGGTGAAATATGTCCGTTGGAAAGGAAAAAGATATCTTCTCCGTTACCATCCATGCTAAAATTGGCCGGATCGTGTTTCATCACCTCAAAATAGAGGGCGACGAAATATTCCACACAGCCCAGCGACCCGCCGGGATGTCCTGAATTCACTGCATGCACCATTCGTACAATATCACGACGCGTCTGTGCGCAATGGCATTCAAGCTCTTTCAGTTCCATAGGAAAATAGTCAGTAGTCAGTGTCAGTAATCGGTAGTCAGTCGTCAGTATGCAGCTTTGTCTTTGAAAGGTCCTGAATACTGACAATTGACAACCGACGACTGGTTTCGCGCAAAAGTAAAGCCTTTCTCCCCCTCATTTCCTTCTGTTAATAACATTCGCATCTTGTTGAAAACTGTGGGCTTAGGCGCTAAAAAGACTTTCCTGTTCACAAATTTGAAAATGGTATTTTTGCGCCCCAGCGAAGAATTTGTTTTATTCGCGCTTTCATTTAACCACCCAACCCGGCCAAAAAGCCTTTTTGGGACTATAACCAAATCATTTATGGCTTTAAAGTGCGGTATTGTCGGATTGCCGAATGTGGGGAAATCAACCTTGTTTAACTGCCTTTCCAATGCGAAAGCCCAGGCGGCGAACTTCCCTTTTTGCACAATTGAGCCCAACGTCGGCGTCATTACCGTTCCGGATGAACGGATGAATAAACTTTCCGAACTTGTTAAACCTGAGCGGGTTGTGCCTACGACGATTGAGATCGTGGACATTGCCGGACTTGTAAAAGGCGCCAGCAAAGGAGAAGGACTTGGAAACAAATTTCTCGGAAATATCCGTGAGTGTAACGCCATTCTTCACGTGGTGCGTTGCTTCGATGATCCGAACGTGGTACATGTGGACGGCTCGGTAAATCCGGTGCGCGACAAGGAAATTATTGATCTCGAATTACAGTTCAAAGACCTGGAAGCTGTGGAATTACGCCTGAAAAAGCTGGAAAAGCAGGCAAAATCGGGCACGGATAAGGACGCCAAGCGCACCTACGATATTCTTTTGCTTTTGCAAGCGGCCTTGTTGCAGGGGAAATCTGCACGAACAGTCACCATCGCGAAAGAAGACTTGAAATACATTGAAGACCTTCATTTGCTGACGGTTAAGCCTGTTCTGTATGTGTGTAATGTGGATGAAGCTTCGGTGAAAACGGGAAATAATCATACTGCAGCACTTATTGATGCAGTAAAAGATGAACAGGCAGAAGTGATGTTGATCACCGCAGCTATGGAAGCGGATATTGCCGCGATGGAATCTTTCGAAGATCGTCAGGCGTTTCTTGCGGATATCGGATTGGAAGAGCCGGGCGTTAATCACCTTATCAGAGCGGCCTATAAATTGCTGGATCTTCAGACGTATTTCACTGCGGGTGTGAAGGAAGTGCGTGCGTGGACAATCACCCGTGGAATGAGCGCGCCACAAGCGGCAGGAGTGATCCATACCGATTTTGAAAAAGGTTTTATCAAAGCGGAAGTAATCAGCTATAACGATTTTACTCATCTCGGTTCTGAAGCTGCCTGCCGCGACAACGGAAAGATCCGCATTGAAGGAAAAGAATACATTGTTGCTGACGGAGATGTAATGCATTTCCGCTTTAACGTTTAGGAATGGCTGAAATCGCATACGTATTGTTTTTTCTTGCGACCTGGTTTGTCATTCCTTATTTGCTTGGAAGATTGTTCTTTAAATTTTTGAAAAAACGCTGGAAAGTATTCGGCAAAGAAAAAGGAGCTGCACGATTTATCAACTACGGAGTTTTTTTAGGCTGCGCATTGATCGGTTGGCTCATTGAAATGCTGGTATTGACAGGAATAAAAATGATGCTTTAAAAAAGTTTAAAAGTTTAAAAAAATTCGGATTTCGGGTTTAGAAAGTTTAAGAAGTTTAAGAAGTTTCGGGTTTAAAAAGTTAAAAAGTTTGGGTTGAGGGTTAAGAGATAAACAACCCAAACCCAAAACTCAGAACTCGAAACTAAAAAAACCGAAACTCAGAACTCGAAACTGTTAAACTTTTAAACCCGAAACTAAGGAAACTAAACATGGCAAAAGAATCAAACTATAATGAAGACAGTGTCAAGTCGCTTGACTGGAAGGATCATATCCGTCTTCGTCCCGGAATGTACATCGGGAAATTAGGCGATGGCTCTTCTCCTGATGATGGAATTTACATTCTGCTGAAAGAGGTTGTCGATAATTGTATCGATGAATTCGTCATGGGAAATGGCCGTACGATCGATGTTACAATTAAAGACGGCACTGTAAGTGTACGCGATTACGGTCGTGGAATTCCCCTGGGAAAAGTAATTGATTGTGTTTCCAAGATCAACACCGGCGCGAAATACGATTCAGAAGCATTTAAAAAATCAGTAGGGTTGAACGGTGTCGGAACAAAAGCGGTGAATGCACTTTCATCCTGGTTTATGGCGCAGGCGTTCCGTGAAGGCAAAACCAAAGTAGCTGAGTTCAAACGCGGCGATCTTATAAAAGACGAACGAATCAAATCAAGCGAAGAAGGCGATGGAACTTTAATTTCCTTCCGTCCTGATGAAAAAGTATTTATCAATTACCATTACATCAATGAGTATGTTGAGAAAATGCTTTGGAATTACGCGTATCTCAACGCAGGTTTAACGCTTCGTTACAATGGAAATCCGATCAAATCTGAAAATGGTTTGCTTGATCTGCTGAATAAAAATCTCAGCGGCCCGATCGTTTACCCGATCATTCATATCAAAGGAGAAGACATCGAAGTCGCCATCACGCACAGCGATCAGCAATATGTGGAAGAATATTTTTCATTCGTAAACGGACAGCACACGACACAAGGTGGAACACACCAGGCTGCTTTCCGCGAATCGGTGGTGAAAGTTATCCGCGATTTCCTCAAGAAAGAATACGAAGCTTCCGATATCCGCACATCAATTGTCGCTGCTATCGCGGTGAAAGTGCAGGAGCCGGTTTTCGAATCGCAGACCAAAACAAAATTAGGTTCGCAGGATGTTGGTCCGAAAGGCCCGACTATGCGCTCTTTTGTTCATGACTTCCTCAAAAGCCAGCTCGATAATCACCTCCACAAAAATCCGGAAACAGCAGACCTGCTTCACCGGAAAATTCTTGCAAGCGAGCGTGAACGTAAAGAGCTTTCCGGAATTCAGAAGATGGCGCGTGACCGTGCGAAAAAAGCAAATCTGCACAACAGAAAATTACGCGATTGCCGTGTGCATCTCAACGATATGAAAGATGAGCGTCGTTTGGCCAGCTCTTTATTCATTACCGAAGGAGATTCCGCGAGCGGATCAATCACCAAGGCGCGTGATGTAAATACACAGGCGGTTTTCAGCTTAAAAGGAAAACCATTGAACGCTTACGGACTCACGAAAAAAATCGTGTACGAGAACGAAGAGTTCAACCTCATTCAGGCCGCGATGGATATTGAAGACGGATTAGAAAATCTCCGCTACAATAATATCGTGATCTCGACGGATGCCGATGTGGATGGAATGCATATCCGTTTGCTGCTCATGACCTTTTTCCTCCAGTTTTTTCCGGATCTCGTGAAGAACGGTCATTTGTACATTCTGCAAACGCCTTTATTCCGTGTGCGCAATAAAAAGGAAACGATCTATTGCTATTCGGAAGATGAACGTCGTGCAGCGATTGCAAAGCTCGGCACAAAACCGGAGATCACACGATTCAAAGGTCTCGGTGAAATTTCTCCTGATGAATTCAAACATTTCATCGGAAAAGATATTCGTCTTGAACCGGTAATTCTCGGCAGCGGCTCAAGCATTCCCGGAATTCTTTCTTATTACATGGGAAAAAATACTCCGGAAAGGCAAGATCATATTATCGCAAATCTGAGAGTGGAAAAAGATATTGTGGAAGGTGCGCCGGCGAAAGAAGAGGAATTGGAAACAGTTTAAAAAAAAGTTTTTAGTTCGGAGTTTTTAGTTCGGAGAAAGTCTCCGGCCATTTTCTCCAAACAAAAGCTAAAATTGAAAAGTAAGATGAAAATAGAGTTAGCTCAGAGAATTGTCCCGGATTATCTCCGAACTAAACACTAAGAACTCAAAACTAAAAATGGCAGATAACGACAACAAAGACCTGTTCGACAGCAAAGAAAATACTTCCGGTGATGGAGATCAATCTCATTCAGAACGTTCTGATGTGAGAATGGTTTCGGGAATGTATGAGAATTGGTTTCTCGAGTACGCATCGTATGTAATTCTTGAGCGCGCTGTTCCATATATTGAAGATGGCTTGAAACCTGTGCAACGCCGTATCCTGCATTCGATGTGGGAGATGGAAGACGGACGTTACAATAAAGTGGCGAATGTTATTGGTAACACCATGAAGTTTCACCCACACGGTGACGCTTCGATCGGTGACGCAATGGTGCAGCTCGGACAAAAAGATTTATTGATTGACATGCAGGGAAACTGGGGTAATATTTACACCGGCGACCGTGCTGCTGCTGCGCGTTATATTGAAGCAAGACTTTCAAAATTTGCGTTGGATGTTGTATTTAATCCGAAAACAACAGTGTGGCAGGCCAGCTACGATGGAAGAAATCGTGAGCCGGTAACATTGCCGATGAAATTTCCTTTGCTGCTTGCACAAGGCGTGGAAGGAATTGCAGTAGGATTAGCGTGTAAAATTCTTCCGCATAATTTCAATGAGCTGATCGATGCTTCGATTGCTGCTTTGCGTGGAAAAAAATCAGATCTGTATCCTGATTTTGTGACGGCGGGAATGGCAGATTTTTCCAATTACAACGATGGACTGCGCGGAGGGAAAATCCGTGTGCGTGGAAGGATCAAAGTGAAAGATGCAAAGACGCTGATCGTTACAGAAATTCCATTCGGCACAACTACAGGAAGCCTGATCGATTCTGTAATTTCTGCCAATGATAAAGGCAAGATCAAAATCCGTAAGATCGAAGACAATACGGCTGAGTTTGTAGAGGTGATGATTCACCTGCAGCCCGGCGTTTCTACTGATAAAACCATTGATGCGCTTTACGCGTTCACCGACTGTGAGATTTCCATTTCACCAAACGCCTGTATCATTGAAAATGAGCGTCCGCGTTTTGTGGGTGTAAATGAAATGCTCAAAATTTCAGCTGCGAATACAATGGCGCTGCTGAAGAAAGAGCTTGAAATTGAATTGCACGAACTGCAGGAACAATGGCATTTCTCTTCGCTGGAGAAGATCTTCATCAAAGAAGAAATGTATATTGATTTCAAAAAGTACAGCGATCGTGAAACACTTTACGTTTATCTCCACGAACGTTTCAAGCCATTCAAGAAAAAATTATTCCGCATCATCCACGACGAAGATCTGCACCGTCTCACACAAATCCCGATGATCCGTATCACCCGTTTTGATACGATCAAGGCGGATGAGAAGATGAAGGATCTTGAGAATAAGATCGAGCAGGTGAAACATCATCTTGCGCATCTTGTGGAATATGCGATCGATTATTTCAAAGACCTTAAGAAAAAGTATGGCGCCGGTCGTGAGCGTAAAACAGAGATCCGCCAGTTCGAAGTGATCGAAGCACGCCAGGTTATTATCAATAACGTAAAGCTGTACGCGAATAAAGAAGAAGGATTTATCGGTTCAGGATTGAAGAAAGATGAATTCATCTGCGACTGTTCTGACCTCGATGAAATAATTGTTTTCAGAAGAGACGGTGTAATGATGGTGACGAAAGTGGCGGAGAAAACATATGTCGGAAAAGACATTATTCATATAGCGATTTTCACAAAAGGCGATGATAAGACGTTGTACAACATGGCTTACCGCGATGGATTGCGCGGAAATACGATGGTGAAACGTTTTAATGTCACTGGCGTAACCCGCGATAAAGAATACGCATTGACCCGTGGCGCTAAAGATTCCAAAGTGCATTATTTTTCCGTCAGCCCGAATGGTGAGAACGAGATTATCAGTGTTTTCCTCACACCTACATCCGGCGCGCGCAAACAGGAATTTGATATGGATCTTTCCCAGGTTGCGATCAAAGGAAGAGATTCGCAGGGAAATATTCTCACGCGTTATCCGGTGCGCAAGATCGTGCTCAAATCAAAAGGAAAAGCCGCGATCAAAAAGCAAAAAGTATGGTTTGATGAAGATACACACCGCCTCAACTACGAAGAGCGTGGAACGTACATCGGGAATTTCGGGCCGGAGGATAAAATCCTTTCGATCACTCAAACCGGTCATTACCGCATGACAGGCATCGAAACAACTTTGCATTTTGATGAAGATATGATCCGAATCGAAAAATACGATCCGGGCGCTGTGACAACTGCAATTTATTTCGACGGCGAAAGCAAGCAGTATTTCCTCAAACGTTTCGTATTTGAGCTGACCGATAAAAAAACGATTTTCATTACCGAAAATTCCGAGTCGCGTATCGAACACATCAGCAATCACCACGGTCAAAAAGTGGTGTTGAAATTCGCGAAGGTGAAAGGCGTAGAGCCAAAGCCTGAAAAGATCGAAGCCGATGAGTTTATTGAGATCCGTAACATGAAAGCGAAAGGAAATAAGCTCAGCGCAGGAAAGATCAAAGAAATCGATATGATCGATCCGTTCGCGAAAGTTTCGGTGGAAGAAATAGAATCGGAGGAAAGCGGCGACAGCCCATTAGAAAAATTGCGTAAATCAAAAGACGACGGCAATAAAAAAGGTCCGCAGGGGAAATTATTTTAGTGTTTTGAGTTTCGGGTTTCGGGTTCTGGGTTTGGACATTTTTTTTAAAGAGAAACCCAAAACCCGTCACCTGTAACTGACAAATTTTTATTTAATTGTTCGATAAAGTAACCCCATAAAACATGAATAACGAAACAAGCCTTGCCATTATCGAATCCTTTCGCCAGGAATTTATTAAGATAAAAAACCTTGCAGAAGACGCTATTTATGGACTCAGGGATTATTCCTTATACCATGAGCCTTTTAAAAGAGATTCTTATTATCCGGGCGGGGAGAAGACTTATTCAATTGGCATTCTTATGCAGCGAACAATAGGAAATCTGCAATCGCTTTGGACAGATTTTTTAACTACTGATGGTGAAAAGGATTCGCGAAATGCTGATAAAGAATTTGTTTCACAACATTTATCTAACGATGAATTAATAGAGAAGTGGCATGCAGCATGGATGGTTTTGTTCAAGGCAATCGTCGAAGAACTGGAAGCGAAACCGGAAAATTTATTTAAAACGATCTATATCAAAAAGCATCCATTTACGGTGCATGAGGCATTGCTTCGCCAGGTGACTTACCACACTTTTCATGCCTCACAAATTGTTATTCTGGCTAAAGCTGTGAAACGTGAAAGCGATTTTGGGGATGTATTGACCATGGCTGACAAGGCGGAAGAGCCACGGGATTAAGTAGAATTCGCAGGGCATTTTTTTTGTGCCATCGGGCAAATGTCATTAAGTTAAGTGTACACACATTAATTATTCCGCCATGGCGGAGCAATTTCCTGATTATTCAGAACTTTTCTTCGGGAGAGAACAGGTCGCACCTACGGCGCTTTAACGATTTTCGCATTTAGAGACAGGTCGCACCTACGGCGCTTTAACGATTTTCGCATTTAGAGACAGGTCGCACCTACGGCGCTTTAACGATTTTCGCATGATTTTAGAGACAGGTCGCACC
>JALYQL010000026.1 GCA_030855855.1 Bacteroidota bacterium
GCATAGCGGTAACACACACCAAACATCTTCGGAGCAAAGCGCTCATAAAGCTGTTTTTGTGCATCATGCTTGTTTTGCAAGCACTTCTTTACGAGTTCGGATTCATTCAATTCGTTTACAGGTTACAAGTATGACAACCGATTTTGGTTAAACGTTGCTTCAGGGTGGAAAATAATTACCAATTACCTGATTACCAATTACCAATTCTGAAAGTGGAAATTGGGAAAATGGACCAAAAAGAAAAAGGCCCCCACTTACGCGGAAGCCCTCTTCTCATTTCACTCCTGAAAAAATCCTTAGTAAGTGATCGATTTAATAGTTGTTTCATTAACGGAACTGCGCAGCCTGATCGTGTACATTCCTCTTCCGTAAATGCTCAGGTCAATATCTTTCGAATAAGATCCTTTGAAGTTAAGAAGCGATTCATTGTAGATGATCCTGCCCTGCATGTCGTGGATCTCCAGCACGTAATTATCCGATTTCGTTACATGGAAATTAAGCTGGAAATGCCCGTCGTTCGGATTCGGGATGATGGTGATCGCATCTACGTTTGTCGCGATTGCAATTCCTGTCGGATCAAGCACGGCTGGTGATTGCCCGGATGCACAACCTACAACATCATAAACTTCAACAGTGAATGATCCCATCTGTATCGCATTGTAGGATTGACCTGTTGCGCCAGGTACCGGGTTACCATTCAGGAACCATTGGTAATTCGCGCCGGTTACACTTGAAGTGAGCGTGCTTCCATTTACAATTACAGATGGTGTTGCAGGTGGTGTTCCCACGATGACCACAAATGTCGCGGTGTTTGAACAACCGGATGCGTCGGTTCCGTTTACAGTGTATGTTGTTGTTGCAACCGGCGAATCAGTGATGATCGCTGTCGATTCTCCGCCCAATGGCCAGAAGTAATTTACTCCGCCATTCGCAGTAAGTGTGGTTGAGCTGCCGAGACAAATTGTATCTGTTCCGCTTATGGTAATGCTCGGTTGCGCGTACACCACAACACTCGCTGTGTCCGAATTTGTACAGCCGTTTGCATCTGTTCCTGTAACGGAATAAGTTGTTGTTGATGCAGGAGTAACCGACACAATTGTGCCGAACACATTGCCCGGCTGCCAGTTATAAATGGATGCGCCGGTTCCTGTGAGATTCACCATCGTGCCTGAACAAACGGCGTTACTTGATGCAGATGCGTCAACGATCGGTAATGGATTTACAACTACAGAAACCAGTGCAGTAGCAATACATCCGTTTCCATCTGTTCCTGTTACCGTATAATTTACAGATGCAGCAGGATTGTCATTAACAGATGCGCCTTGCAGATTTACAGGCTGCCAGTCATACGTTGTTGCGCCCGTAGCAGAAAGTGTAACTGAAACTCCCGCACAAATTGTTGCATTGGAAATGGAAGCATTGACAGCCGGATTCGCATTTACAGTAACTGCAACAGTAGCAGTGCTGAAACATCCTGACGGATCAGTTCCTGTTACCGTATAAGTTACAGTTGAAGCAGGAACATCTGTCACAGAAGCGCCGGAAAGATTTCCAGGCATCCAGTTGAATGTTGTTGCACTGCTTGCTGTTAATGTAATTGTTGCGCCGTTGCAGATTGTCGCGCTTGAACTGTTTGCACTTACAACAGGTGTAGGATTTACAGTGATGGTTGTGGTTGCTGTGGATGTACAACCATTCGCTGCTGTTCCTGTGACCGTGTACGTTGTGGTGATGGAAGGATTAACAGTTACAGTTGTTCCTGTCAGACTTCCGGGCTGCCAGTCGTAAGTGGAGGCGCCATTTGCAGTGAGTGTTGTAGAGTTTCCATCGCAGATCGTTGCGCCAGTGTTTGTAGTTGTAATTACCGGCGAAGGATTGACTGTGATGCTTTGTGTCGCCGTGTTTGTACAACCGGCAACTGAAGTTCCTGTGACTGTATATGTAGTTGTTGTTGCAGGATTAACAGTTACTGTGGTTCCTGTTAAGCTTCCCGGCATCCAGGTATAAGTTGATCCGCCGCTTGCAGTAATTGTTGTTGAGCTTCCGTCGCAGATCGTAGCGTTTGTTGTTGACGCTGTGATTGTCGGCAAGGAATTTACGGTAACAGTTACCGTTGAAGTATTTGTACATCCCGGACCTGTTGATCCGGTAACCGTGTACGTTGTTGTTGACGCAGGAGAAACAGTGATGGTTGTTCCTGACAAGCTTCCCGGCATCCATGTGTATGTTGATGCGCCGGAGCCTGTGAGCGTTGTATTACCGCCTGTGCAAATTGAAGGACTTGCTGCGCTTGCAGTTACTACTGGTGGTGCGCCTACTATTACGGTTACAGTTGCTGTGCCCGTACATGCCCCGCTTGTTCCTGTTACGGTGTAGGTGGTGGTTGTGGCTGGCGTTCTTGTAATTACCGCGCCATTCACATTACCCGGCATCCAGTTGTAAGTAGTTGCGCCTGTCGCAGTAAGTGTAACTGTATTTCCCGCGCAGATCGACGAGCTGGATGTTGTTGCTGTAACTGTTGGCGTCGGATTTACCGTAATAGTTCTTGTCGCTGTGGAGGTGCAGCCATTCGCTCCTGTTCCGGTTACCGTGTACGTTGTTGTTGTAGCGGGTGAAACAGTAACTGTCGCTGTTGTTAAGTTGCCCGGCATCCAGACATAAGATGTTCCACCATTCGCAGTCATGTTGGTGCTGTTGCCTGAACAGATTGTTCCGCCTGTTGTTGTTGTGGTAATTGTCGGAGAAGGATTAACAGTGATGGTGCGTGTTGTGGTTCCGTTACATGTTCCTGTGGTTCCTGTCACTGTGTATGTTGTTGTTGTGGTCGGTGAAACAGTTACTGTAGTTCCCGTTAAGTTTCCCGGCATCCACAAATAAGTGGTCGCACCGTTTCCTGTAATCGTAGTGCTGCTTCCGTTGCAGATTGTAGCGCCGGTTGTTGTGGTGGTAACAGTTGGTGTCGGAGTTACAGTGATGAACAATGTTGCTGTTGTTGTGCATCCATTTCCTGCTGTTCCGGTTACGGTGTACGTTGTTGATGTTGCAGGTGTAACGGTTACAGATGTTCCGGATAAATTGCCCGGCACCCAGTTGTAAGAGCTTGCACCTGTAGCGCTGAGCGTAGTCGTATTTCCTGCACAGATGGAAGTGCTGGTTGCCGTAACAGTTACAGTTGGTGAAGGATTAACAGTGATTGTGCGTGTTGCAGTTCCTGTACATACTCCGGATGTTCCTGTTACTGTATAGGTCGTTGTAGTTCCCGGTGAAACAGTAACAGTTGTTCCTGTCAGACTTCCCGGCATCCATAAATAAGTGGTCGCGCCGTTTCCTGTGAGGGTGGTGCTGTTGCCTGAACAGATTGTTCCACCTGTTGTGGTTGTAGTTACTGTTGGCGAAGGATTAACAGTGATCAGGCGTGTTGCAGTTGCTGTACATCCTGTTGCTGTTCCGGTTACTGTATACGTCGTTGTTGTTCCCGGCGAAACGGTTACAGATGTTCCTGACAAGCTTCCCGGCATCCATGTATAAGTAGTTGCGCCGGTTGCTGTAAGCGTTGTTGAATTTCCTGTGCAGATGCTCGCGTTGGTTGCGCTTACCGTTATCGTTGGTGTCGGGTTTACAGTAATGGTGCGCGTTGCTGTGTTCGAACAGCCTGCGGCATTTGTTCCGGTCAACGTGTATGTTGTGGTTGTCGCCGGAGAAACGGTTACTGTTGTTCCTGTTAAGTTACCGGGCATCCAGTTATAGCTTGTGCCACCGGTGCCGGTAATGGTTGTACTGTTGCCGGAACAGATGGTTGCGCCGGTTGTTGTAGTTGTAATTGCGGGCAACGAGGTGATGGTGATTGTCTGCGTTGTGGTTCCTGTTCCTGATCCGTTTGTTGCGGTGTGCGTTACAGTGTATGTTCCGGCAGTATTCCAGATCACACCCGTTACGTTTTGTGTTGTTGCAGATGCAGGAGTTCCGCCCGGGAATGTCCATGTCCAGCTTGTTGGTGTTCCGCTTGAACCGTCAGTGAAATTGACCGGCGTTCCTGCGCATGCTGTGGTAGCGCTTGCTGTGAATGTCGCATTCGGAAGCGCGGATGCTGTTCCTGTGATATTGATATTATCTACATACAAAGCTTGCCCGTAATGACCACGGTTCCTTAACACGATAAGCACGCTGGCTTGTCCTGCATAGGCGTTGAGCGAAACGGTTTCATTTCTCCATTGTGCAGCAGTCGGAACAAAAATGGTTGCGGTCTGATCGGGAGCCGTTGCAAGATTTCCTGCAGCAACAGGTCCGCCTTTGAGATAAACAGTTGTCCAGGACGCACCGCAATTTGTTGACACCAATACTTCGAGTGAATCGCTGTACGTTGCATCGTAACGTGCGTAGGCCACATCGAATGTCATTGACAGTGTAGAATAGGAAGAGCAATTTAAACGTGGCGCCCACATTTCATCGCGCGCCCCCGCTACATCCAGGTTGTAATTATCAAACCTCGCGCTCCTTGTAGATGCTGTTGCGCCCACCGTTCCCTGGTTCCAGAACATACCGTCGTTATTGATGTTATTCGCGGTCCAGTTCGTTGGCAGAAATTGCACGGCTTCAAACCCTTCCACAAGCGGAGGCGACTGTGAACCGAGCACAGTTATCACTTGTGTTGCCGGTGCGCTTGTTCCGTTTGTGTTGGAGCAGGTTAATGTTACAGTGTATGTTCCTGCAGTTGCCCATGTAACGCCTGTTGGATTTTGAATGGTTGAAGTTGCAGGAGTTCCTCCCGGAAATGTCCATGTCCACGCAGTTGGTGTGAAGGAAGACAAGTCGGTGAAATTGACAGGCGAGCCTACGCAGGTGATAAATTTGCTTGCTGTGAATTGTGCGATTGGTGCAAGTGTGCCCGGGTTGTACACATCAACTTCCCACACGCCGCGTCCGTACGATGCTGCGCGGAGCTTTCCGGTTGGTGTGTAAACTTCCAGGTCAAATACCGGAACGTTCGGAAGGCTGGTGAAATAAGGCTGCCATGAGCTGAATGTATTGTCAATATAATAGACACCGACATCGCAGCCGACATACGCGCCTTCCAATGCAGAGCTCGCATCAAAACGAACCGTGTTGCAGGGAAGATTCGGAAGCCCGCCGGAAACGTTTGTCCATGATGTTCCGCCGTTGATGGTTTTGAAAACTTTATTACCGGAAGAATAACCAGAGAAGGTTACATAAGCAACCAATGGATCAGTCGGCTTCACATCAACACGCGAAATAGCAGCCGAACCGACAGGTAATGTTCCTGTGATCGTCGTCCATGCAGCGCCGGCATTCACTGTTTTATAAACTGCGCCTGATTTAACAACATAAATAACCTGGTTATTAGACGGAGCAATTTTGAAATCAACAATTGTTCCTGTACCCGGAACTGCGCTTGCAACTGCCGACCAGCTTGTTCCCTGGTTGGTAGAGCGGAATAAATTTACGCGCCCGCAATAAAGAGTGTTCGCTGTGGTCGGATCCTGGTACCAGGATGTAACCCATGGCGCGTTTCCTGTGAGACCAGTATTAATTCCTGTCCATGATCCGCCACCATTAGTAGAGCGGTTAAGCGAACCTGAATATTGTGAACCGTACATGACGTTATTATTTGTCCGGTCAATAAAACAATCCATTCCGTCACCACCCATTGTTCCGGTGTACGCGGCACCATTTTTCAGGTTAGTTCCGTTGTCCTGGTGACCGGTGATCCAAAGTGTTGCATTGGAAGCTGATTGCCCGACGCGATAGATCTGCGCAATGCAGAGATTGGCGGAAATATCAATCCATGTTGCACCATTGTTCGTGGTTTTAAAAACGCCGCCGTCGCAACCTTCAAACATGGTTGTTCCGCTTGTATAAACCATCGCGTGATGATCGGCATGCACATACGGCGCGCCTGATCCTGTCCAGTGCGCGTTGAGCGTCCATGAAGTACCGCCATTTGTAGTGCGCCATACATTCACTCCGCCCACACACACTTCATTTGCGTTTGTAGGAGAAGCGTCAATCACAAGATCGTACCAGCCTTGTCCGCCGACATCTGCGCCATTGCTGTTCCATCCGAGCACATTCGAAGGAGAGCTTACTGTGATCTGTGTAAAAGAAGTTCCGGAATTTGTGGAGCGGTAGAATCCGTAAAATCCGTTATTGACCGCGCTTCCTGCGAGCATATATACGTAGCCGGTATTTGCTGCTGTAACTGCAATGGCAAGACGATCAACGTTTCCCGCTGCAGGCGTGCCGGTCGTGATGGTGGTCCAGGTTACACCGCCATCTGTTGATTTGTAAAATGAAGTTCCGCAGGCATAAACAGTATTCGGTGTGCCCGGCATAAATTCCGCATCGTAAACACCATTGGTTGTTACCTGTGTCCATGTGGTACCTCCGTTGGTCGTGCGCCAGATGCCGATATTAGTAAACGCCATGATCGTAGCCGGCGTAGTCGGATTGATCAATAATTTACGAATGAGACGGCCCTGATTTGGTGTCCAGACCATTCCTGTTGTATTCCATGTTGTTCCTCCGTCGGTAGATTTTAAAACCCCGATAGAATAAGTATCGCCCGCATCACCATCGCCGGTTGCGAGATACATATTCTGTGTGTTTGCCGGATCAATAACAACATCGCTTGCGCCAATCACTGTGAGGAAATCGGTGTTGGTTGTCCAGCTTGCGCCGCCATTAATTGATTTCCATAATCCACCTGCCGGAGCGCCCACCCAGATAATATTTGAGTTGGTCGGATCAATACGAATGAAATTAATTCGTCCCGCACCAGCACCTGTCGGAGCGCCTGTTGGTCCCGAGAAAGTCCAGCTGCTGGATTGAATTGAATTATTTGGTCCCCCGATGCGCGCCGCGACATTTCCCTGTCCGATCTGGTATTGCTGCATGGCAGCAGGCGTATTATTAAGGTAGTCTTCAAACCGCGCCCAATTGGTAGAAGGGAGGCTCATATCGCCGGAAGGGAATACACGCGGCTCCATAAAATATTCCCAGCGTTTGAACTGGAGAAAACCTTCCATTTCCGCTTCACTTTCATCTGCCTGCTGCCCGCTTCCGCCTTTGGAAGTTGGCTGCGCCTGCTGATTGCTGCGCGTTTCATGTTCAACTTCGCGCAATATCCATCGCATATCGCGATTAAACTTTTGCTGAACCTGGTAGAAGTTCTGCGTATTATCAGCCATTGGATTTTTCCAAATCTGCTGAGCATAAACAGAGCTTACGCCCGACAGCAGCAATAGCGCTAAAAGAGAGAGTCTTAATGAACCGCGTAAATTTCTGATCATAAATCCTTGGTGTGTTAAGTGCGTTGTATAGGGATTATGAAATGGTAAAATCCATAACCCCGGACAAGTATTGATTAAAAAAGGCGCTGGATCCGACGGGTGTTAAAAGTCAAATCATGATAAACAATAATAAAACATATTCCGTTAAAAATCAAGCACTTTCGATAAATGAGGAAAATTATCCGGCGAATTCTTTGAAAAGATGCTTTACCGATAAACAGGTCAATGTTCATTAATTCATCTGGCCGGAGTAAATAGATTCTGTCTGTTTAATAGTTTAGCCCTCAACCAATCAATACGCTCTTTATGCGGCAGGAGAAAAAAATATTCGTGCTCGACACGTCGGTGATCATTTATGATCATAACGCAATTAAAAGTTTCAAAGAGCACGATGTAGTGGTGCCGATCACGGTACTGGAGGAACTTGATAATTTTAAGAAAGGAAACGATACCAAGAATTACGCTGCGCGAGAATTTACGAGGTACATCGATAAAATTTCCGGCCGAAATACCTTACAGGATTGGGTGAACATCAATGGTAAAGGCCATGGCATGTTCATGATCGAAATGCACCAGTCGCCAAAGCTGGATGCGGAAAAAATATTCGGTGAACGTAAAGCTGATCATCGCATTTTAAATTCCGCACTTTATTTATCGGAAAAATATCCTTCACGCAAAGTTGTGCTCGTTACCAAGGATATCAATCTCCGCATCAAAGCAAAATCGCTGAGCCTGCAGGCGGAAGATTATGAAACCGGGAAAATCAAGAATTTAGATGAGCTCTACACCGGCAATACAATCATTGATAAAGCGCCTGCGTCTTCCATTGCGGAATTGTATGAAAAGGAAATGATACCGGTTCCGCCAACGCTGAAAAAAACAAATCCTGTCGCAAATCATTTTTACATTCTGAAAAGCGGGCAGAAGTCTGTGCTTGCGTGGCACAATTCGCAATCGGCCATGCTTGAACGGGTGAAAAAACAAACGGCGTTCAATATTTTACCGAGAAACGCAGAGCAGACTTTCGCGCTTGATGCAATTCTTCGTCCCGAGATTCGTCTTGTAACAATTCAGGGTGTGGCGGGCACAGGAAAAACATTGTTGTCGCTGGCAGGCGCGTTGGAACAAAGAAGAAATTATCACCAGATCTATTTAGCGAGGCCAATTGTTCCGCTGAGCAATAAAGACATCGGTTATCTGCCAGGCGATATTAAAAGCAAATTAAATCCATACATGGAGCCGCTCTGGGATAATTTAAAATACATCAAGAGCCAGTACAGCGAAAAAGACCGTGAGTTCAAGCAGATCAATGAAATGGTGGAGAATGAAAAGCTGATCGTTTGTCCGTTGGCTTATATCCGTGGAAGAAGTCTTTCGAATGTATTTTTCATTGTAGATGAAGCGCAGAATCTCACGCCGCACGAAGTGAAAACAATTATTTCACGCGCCGGAGAAAACACGAAGATCATTTTCACCGGAGATATTTTCCAGATCGACACGCCGTATCTCGACACGCAATCGAACGGACTTTCGTATATGATCGATCGTTTGAAAGGAAAAGATCTCTACGCGCATATTACCTTGCAGAAAGGTGAGCGGAGTGAATTGGCGAACCTGGCGAATGATTATTTATAAGAATTCGAAGGTTCGAAATTTGAAAATGCTGTGCCGGTCTAATTTTTTGTCAGCCTTCGATACACGGGCGCATTTAATATGTCAGTTTAATACAAGCATTTTGCGCGCCCGCACTCAGTCTGACAAAAATGGGAAATCTTGTTTTTGTCAGAGTGAGTGTTTTTCGCCTGGAAATAATTTTTTGCAATACAATTTCCGATAGCGAAAAATGTATCGAAAGCTGACAAAAAAGAGTTTACGGTGCTGTCACAGGTCAGAAAATTTATCCAACGGCTGGCGCTGTTGCATCAGAAGTTGTAGATTTCGGATGAATTCGACGGGCAATGGCAAACCTGCTCCGTGTGAATAAACAGCTCACTTCTGAAGAACCCAACCATGAGAGCAATTTTTTCATTTACCACCATTTGCGCATTCATTTTTTCCGGCGCTTTATCCGCACAACAATTTGAATGGGCCCGCCCGATGAGCGGCGGCAGCAACGAACAAGGCTCGACGATCGCTGTTGATGCTTCAGGAAATAGCTACACCGTCGGCGTGTTCAGCGGTGTTACTGATTTTGATCCGACCCCGGGAACGTTGAATATTACTGCAGTTGGCGATTACGATATTTTCCTGACCAGGTTTGACGCGAACGGAAATATGCTCTGGGTAAAAACCATGGGAGGTATTGGCGGCGATTTTGGTTATGGAATTACGCTCGACCAGAATAGTAATATTTACATCACCGGAGGGTTTAATGATGTGGTTGATTTTGATCCGGGTGTGGGAAATGTTACGCTCACTTCAAACGGTGATGAAGATATTTTTGTTTGTGAATATGATCCGAATGGAAACTTAGTCTGGGCAAAAAATCTTGGCGGCGTTTACATGGATGAAGGACATTACATTTCTGTTGACAGCGATAATAATGTTTATACAACCGGCTATTTTGATATCCTTGGTGATTTTGATCCATCCGGCGCTACTTATAATCTCTACGGACAATCCTGCACAAATCTTTTCGTGAGCAAGCTTTCCGGATCAGGAAATTTTATCTGGGCGAAAAATGTTTCCGGTCCGACCGATGGTTATGCGTTGGAGCTTGATGGTAATGGTGGTTTATTTGTCACCGGAATTTTCTGGGGCTCCCTCGATTTTGATATGAATGCAGGGACGTCAATGCTTACATCAGTTGGCAACTACGATTGCTTTATCATCAAGATGGATATCAATGGAAATTTCACGTGGGGAAAATCATACGGCGGACCGGGGCTTGATAATTCGGGAGCAATTGCATTGGATACAGCAGGAAATATTTATACGACCGGATATTTTATTGACAGCGTTGATTTTAATCCGGGTGCAGGATCATTCCAGATGACGGCCGGAAATTATGACGCATATTTATTGAAGCTCGACGCGTCGGGAAATTTTTTGATGGCAAAACAAATAACAGGATTCAATGCAGAGCGCGGATATTCTGTTGATCTTGATGCCGCAGGAAATATTTACATCACCGGCGATTTTATCGGCACTGCTGATTTTGATACCGGGCCGGGCTCATTTACAATTTCATCTACGTGGAGCGCCAACAGTATTTTCGTAACGAGGCTTGATCCGTCAGGAAACCTGGATTGGGCAGTGCAGCTGGGCGGAAACGGAATAGGGCATTGCATAAAGCTTGATAACGCAGATAATATTTACACCACCGGATTTTTCTATTACCAGACGGCTGATTTTGATCCGGGCACAGGCGTTTTTAATATGACAGCTATTGGTGTGAATGATGCATTCGTACACAAAATGAGCCAGGGCGTTACTGGCATTTCAGAAAGTGTGAACGCTTCCGGCATTCAGCTGTATCCGAATCCTGCAACGAATGAAATACAGGTTCTTTCCGGTCTAAGCTGGGAACGTTACCGTATTGTAAATGCGATCGGTGAAGTAGTGCAGGAGGGAAGCAATTGCTTTTCAATTTCAGTTCAGCAATTACCCGCCGGATTTTATTTTTTGCAGCTGGTAAATCCGGAAGGTGAAATGCGCCAGGAAAAATTTGTGAAGGCGAAAGGCAATTAATCTTTTTTGTCAGCCTTCGATATACGGACGTATTTACATTTCAATTTATTTCAGAATTTTCTGCGCCCATACTCAGTCTGACAAAAGCCGAAGTAATTTATTGAAGTAGAAATTCTTTCCCGCGATAATCCACCAAAAAATTCGAGCCATAGGCCCATACGTTAAAGTATCCGCGATTTTCCGCTGACCCGGGCGCTGTGTAATACCGGATCGGCTCCTGCCCTTTACCCGAAGGATCATAGATCATCATTTGTTTATCTGAAAATGCAATGCACCAGCCGCCCGGGAAAAAAGAGATCGTGCGCCATTTTGCCGGAATAAATTCTTTTCCTTTCAGATCTGCAACGCCCCATGAGCGCAGGGATTTTTTGTAAAACGGAAAAAGATTTTTTGTAATCGTCCCAACACTATCATATAGACATGCGATTTGAATCGTATTCTGCGCATCGGCAAATCCCCATTTGCCATTTTGTTTTACGCTGAAGAGGTTTCCGGAAAAGTATCCTGCACATTCATATTGAACCGGAATTTTTACATTTCCTTTTTTATCGAGAAATCCCCATTTACCGTTTTGATTTACAGCGCAGCTTCCATTCATAAAAGAACGGGCACCTGAATATTCCAATGGAATAGCAAGCGTTCCTTGTTCATTGATAAAACCGTAAGCTGCATTTAGTCTCACCATTGCAAGTCCGCCGGAAAATGGCGCGATCGTATCATAACCTGTTGTACGCGCTTTGCCTTTTGTATCAAACAACATCCATTTGTTATTCACTTTTACGCGGACAACTTCATTTTCAAAATCACCAGCGTTTTCTCCATAAATAGAAAGTGACTTTGCTTTTTCATTGACAAACATCCACGCACCATTATGTTTTTCCCTGACCGCAGCATAACCATTTTCAAAATCGCGCACTGTATCATACGCGCATAGTACAACTATTTTCATCGAGCGGTTCACAAATCCCCATTTGCCATTTTGCTTTACTGCAGCGTAACCATTATGAAAATCGCGCGCTTCCTGAAAAATATAACCACAGAGCTCTTTGCCGGTTGAATCAATAAAGGCGTATGACATTACCGGCATTTTATCGACGACTTTAGATTTCCCGACACGCGCACGGCTTTCAGAAAAAGGAAATGCAACGAGGAACCGGAGCGGCATCGCTACATTTTTATCCTGGTCGCAATACGTCCATCCCCAATCGGAAGGAAACAGATTTCCTCCGGGGAAATAAAATCCCGGCATTGAAACAGGAAACGGGACAAGCTCTGCGGAATTCACGACATGTTTTTTCGAACGCTTTCCCACATTTACGAGATAAACGGAATCTGAATCCTTATCTACCCGCGTTGTTGCATGAAGCTTTCTGTAGGTGCACGTCACCGTATCACCGTTTTGAAATGTGCTGAATAAATTCAATGGGTGGAAAGTGTGTGTGCCATCACTGAGCAAACTATCGTTGATAACCCGAAGTTGTGCAGTTGTTTCAATTGTTTTTCCGGCGACGTAATTCATCAGCACTTCAAAATCTTTTTCACCGAGCACTACTTTCAGCTCTGTGACGTGCCAGTAAAAAGCAGGATAATAATCATGCTCCACACTGTCGTAAAACATCGGCATAAACCCTGTAATACAGGAAGCATTTTCGTATGCTTCGACATTTGTGCGGTACCAGCCATTCACAATTCCGAGTGCAGAAATGTTGCTGAATGCGTCTGGCCTCACTATAGTATCAATCATGGCTTTTTGAAGATCGCCGAGCTCGATGCGGGCGCCACCACTTTTGCGCAAAATCTCAAACTGGTTGCACTTGACACGGAATTCACCATCATAGAACGCATAAATTTCGCCCTCGCGGGTGGCTTCCCACAACCGATGTAAAATGCGGGTAAGCGCGGTGTCTTTTTGCTGACTGACTGAATAGCAGGATTCTGAAAATTTCCACGACACATTCCGATTGACATTTCCGCCCAGAACATCGGCGATTATCTGTCTTTGAAAGCCACTCAATAAAAAGCACATTTGATAATAATCCACAAGCACCGGAAATTTCCATTTAGATTTTCCGCCTTCATTTTTTTCCGCCGGCCCTAATGCGAATAAATTATTTTCGCTTGCCATCAGCTGCCCGTTTATTTCTTCGCAGAGAAAAATAAACTGGTAGTATGAAAAATCCTCCGCCCAACCGGGTTGAAATCCAGAAGGAGGAAGATAGAATGCGTTATCGATTATTGCTTTTGAGATTTTGATTGAGAAAAGCCAATTGGAATCTGAATAAGAAGGAAAATCCGCATGCGCACCGGGAAACGAGGAAGGTTTTCCCATATAGCTTACGGTGGAATCAAAATGTGCGTCGTAAGCTGTTACTTCAGCGCTCAATATAAAATCCTTAAGCCGGCCAGCGATGCCGTTCCTGGGATTATTAAAGCTATTATCAAACTTTTCATTGGCAGTGATGTCTATTATCCGGCGGTATAAAACCGTGGTGCGTTTTTTCGAAAGTGCGTTTTCGAGATATACATACTCGCTTTGGGAAAGAATCGATTTTGTGTCGGCGAGCAAAAGCCATGGACCAGACTTGTTTTGTTGCACTGGCCTTCCATTGTCCGGAGCGAAGATATATTGACCATTTGCGAAACGCACTTTCAAACGGATCAATTGAATGGAAGGGCGAGCCATCTTATACTTCGGACTTAGCCATGAAGAAATTTCTGCAGTGTCGTGTAATGGCTTGCCGGATAAAGTGTAGGCAGGGATTTTTTCGTCTTTAGATGCTGACAAAACTTTTCCGGTAATAAAATACAGCTGCTCGTTTATCGTGCTGTCTGTTTTGATATTGATAAAAAACGTAGAATCATTTGCCATAGAAAACAGTTGTTCCGGTAGCAAGAGAAATAAAAGAAAACCCAGAATACCTGCCCGTCTCACTTTTTCTTTATTGGTATAAAGGGGAAAGATAAAAAAGTTGCATCGATAAATGCTGCAGCGAAAAAATCAATTCACCATTATTCAAAAAGCCGTGTTCTCTTTTTAAAATCGTTCCTGAATGGTTAAGTCGAATCGTGAGTGTTTCCAAAATAATACAGCGGACCTTTTCTAAATCTCCCGTGCCCATTTTAAAATACTGCACATTAAAGATTAATAATCAGAATTACAATGCAGATTAACAGACAGTTATAAATACATACACCCACAATATATGTATATACATATAAATGGACTATCTTTGATGTGTCAATAAAAAAAGTCAAACCAAAAACTCAGATATCATGAAAAGCAAATGGACAATTGATCCGACACATTCGGAACTTACTTTCAAAATCCGCCATCTTGTAATTTCTAACGTGAGCGGAAGCTTTCAGAAATTTTCGGG
>JALYQL010000030.1 GCA_030855855.1 Bacteroidota bacterium
ACATGGAGGCGCGTAATGCTTCGCCCAGATCGCCCTCTTTAAAAACAACAGATTGTTTTGCAGCTACATCAGATGCAACACAACGGAACGGAATAAAAAGGCTGTCGAAATTATAATTTGCCGCCGCTGCCGCCGCCGCCGTCCGTTCCATCAAAGCAAAATCAAGCTGCACAGGCGAAATAAGATTGGTCGCAAGATTGGAAGAAAGAGCAGTGTCAAGGTTCAGCTTGAACGTCACCCAGGAAGCGTCGTCATCTTTTTTCTTGAAATAATAAATATTGTCGGGACGAACATTGCCGGTGGCCCAGCTTAAAAATTCTTCCGATTTCACAAGTGTTTCGATTTCCGTTGGCGTCAGACCCTGCGCGTAAAGGCAGCCAACCAAAGCGCCCATGGAAGTACCACAGATATAATCGATCGGAATATTATTTTCCTCCAGCGCTTTGAGCACGCCTATGTGTGCAAGCCCCGAAGCGCCGCCACCGCTCAGCACCACGCCCACTTTTTCTCCTGTAAACTGGAGGGGGCCCGCCTGTACCGGCGCACGGTCGGTAAGCTGGGCCTTTAATGAAAAGCAAATGAGGAGCGAAAAAAACAAAACCGGGATCCGCCGAAGCATGGGGTTGATTTTGAAAACGATGTAAAGGTACGCAATCCCTCTTACAGAGAATCGCATGTAATAGACGAAAGCAAAGTGGAAAAGTAGCCTGGCGATTTCAGCAATCTTGAGCCATACCACGAAAAATATTCGCCGTCAGCCAGCATGATTTTAGAGTCAGGGCATGCTGCAGTAACCTCTGCAATGTGCTTGTCGCGGAAAGGATAAGGCTCCGACGAAAGAAAAACAATTTCCGGGCATTCGTCGAGCACATCCTTGAGCGTAACTTCCGGGTAACGGCCCTTGGTTTTTGCAAATACATTTTCAAATCCGCAAATACCAAGCATGTGATTAATAAAAGTTTCACCACCGGCAACCATCCACGGGTTTCTCCAGATAAAATAAGCGACCCGTTTTTTAGGCGTATGTTTTATCTCCGTCCGGAAAGCAGTAAAACGTTTTTCAATTTCTTTAGCAATTTCTTCCGCCCTCTCTTTTCTATTGGTCAGCTCTCCCACACGGCGGATCATTTCACAGGCGTCGTCAAGCGTTTTGATATCGCTCATCCACACGTTTTCCGTTTTCATGAGCTCTTCAATCTGCTTTTTTTCATTCTCCTCTTTATTCCCGATGATCAGGTCAGGCTTAAGAGATCTGATCTTGTCGGTAGAAACCGATTTAGGCCCGCCAACACTTTCCTTCGTGCGAAACCAATCCATCGGGTAGACGCAGAATTTTGTAACGCCCACAACTTCTTTTTGTAAACCAAGATCAGCCAATAATTCAGTTTGAGAAGGCACGAGCGAAATAATCCGCTCCGGCACATTTTCCAGAGTAATCTCCCGCTGCATCTGATCCGTAAAATCCATAGTGCAAAGATGAATCAATCCATTCGATTCTAACTAAATATAACGTAAAATTTACAGATGAAAAGCAGGTAATTATCTTGCAAGCTTTGGCGAAATCCCTCTGCACTGTTTTACAAAAAAACGCAATGTGTTGAGCGCTATCTACACGTATTAATTTTATAGAAACGTAATGTATTGATCTCTCTCCAATTTCAATAGGGGAATGCTTTTTGTGCTTTTGATCAACACATCATACGTGAAAAAATATAATCTGCACATTTGCACATTTGAAATTTGCACATTAACAAAGCGCCTTAATAATATCGTGCCGCGTAATAATAAAATTCGAATCCGTTTTAAAATCACGCACCAGCACAGCAGGATTCTGTGGCGTAATCATCTGTGCCAATGATTCCACCGGCGTAGAAATATCCACGAAAGGAAAAGCAGCCTGCATGATCGTTTCTACCGCCTCCGTTTTTTTCTCCGGATTTTTTACGAGACAGTCGAATAATTGCATTTCGTTTATCGAACCTACAATCCGTCCGCCATTGGTTACCGGCATCTGCGAAAAATCATTTTCACGCATAATCTTCACCGCATGTTCGATCGGCTCATTAAACTCAATTGATTTTAATGTTCCGCCTTTAATAGTCGAAACCACTTCTTTAGCCGTCTGACCTTTTGGCTCAAAGAATCCTTTCTCACGCATCCAGTCATCGTTGAACATTTTTCCGAGATAACGCGTGCCGTGATCATGAAAAATCACAACAACAAGATCACCCTCTTTCAGCTGCGAAGCCAATTGAACCAATCCCGCCATAGCCGATCCTGCAGAGTTACCCGCGAAAATTCCTTCTTCTTTCGAAATCCTGCGTGTCATTACCGCAGCATCTTTATCCGTTACTTTTTCAAACAAATCAATAATGCTGAAATCAACATTCTGCGGTAAAAAATCTTCGCCGATACCTTCTGTGATGTAAGGATAAATTTCATTCTTGTCGAAAATTCCGGTCTCTTTATATTTTTTGAAAACAGAACCGTACGTATCAATTCCCCAGATTTTAATACCCGGATTTTTCTCTTTTAAATATTTTCCTGTACCGCAAATTGTTCCGCCCGTTCCCACACCCACAATAAGATGCGTAATCTTTCCTTCCGTCTGCTCCCAAATCTCAGGGCCAGTCTGCTCATAATGCGCCTGCGAGTTCGAAAGATTATCATACTGGTTCGGCTTCCACGAATTCGGAACCTCTTTTATCAATCGCGACGAAACAGAATAATACGAACGCGGATCTTCAGGGTCAACGTTCGTCGGACAAACAATTACTTCCGCGCCGAATGCTTTCAGCGCATCCACTTTTTCTTTCGATTGCTTATCGGTTGTGGTAAAAATGCATTTGTAACCTTTTATAATCGCCGCAATCGCAAGTCCCATTCCTGTATTGCCCGATGTGCCTTCAATAATTGTTCCGCCCGGCTGCAGGCGTCCGTCTTTTTCAGCATCCTCAATCATCTTCAGCGCCATCCGGTCCTTTATCGAATTTCCCGGATTAAACGTTTCAATTTTCGCGTACACATTCGCCCTGGTCAGACCTTTGGTAATGTTGTTAATGCGCACAAGAGGCGTGTGGCCAATTGCACCGAGAATGTTATCGTAAACTTGTTTCGAAGAATTCACTTTTCAGTAGATTTTTATGAGAGTGCAAAGGTAGGGTTTTAGTTATGAGTTTGGAGTAGGGCGTTCCGGGATTTTTGATTTTTGGGAGCGGGGATTTTTTCCTTGTCAAGAGCATTTTCCTGCTCTCGGTCCGTAGGACTCCTTAGGAGCAGTCGCTTTTATTTTTAATGAATAACCCTCATAGCGTTTCAAACCTTTTGAGGTTATTCATTAAAAATAAAGAGCTCCGACAAAAGCCTCCATCAGGGCTATTTAGAAAGCAAGTCATAATTGAGGTGCCTATTCTTATTAGAAGGGTGCTTATTCCTACCATACGGTCGAATCGAAAAAGGCAAAAAAGCAATGCGGGAGCCGGTGGACGAAACCATTTATATTGCCGCAGATGCGATGAATCAGGGAAATTCCGCTGGTACACTCGAATCTGCATTGTCCGGCACAGCGCAAACAGTCAAAA
>JALYQL010000227.1 GCA_030855855.1 Bacteroidota bacterium
GGTAATTGGTAATCTTGGTAATTGGTAATCATTTTTCCACCCCAATATGTATCAACGCATCTCCCTGGTTAACGATCGGTTTATTATTTACCCCGACAATAAATCCATCAGCGGTTGCGAATAATTCGTGTTCTACTTCTCCGTACGGATCGCAGATCATTCCTAACACGTCGCCTTTTTTTACGTGAGTGCCGGATTTTTTTGTGGTGTGGAATAAGCCCGAACTTTTTGCGCGGACCCAGGAAGATTTTTTGAGAAAGACAGTCGGTGTTGTTTTGACTTCTGTCTTTATCATTTTATAATGATGCAAAATACGCAGGCAGCCATTCAATCCTTCGTTCACACTTTCATAATCAAAACGATTCGACTCTCCACCTTCAAAAACAAGGATGGGTTTATCAAGCTGTGCAGCTGCTAATCGTAATGTATTTTCGCGGAACGGAGAATTCAATACCAGCAAGGGCGAGAATATTTTTCCGAGCCGTAAGTTTTTCTTGTTGTCAAACACACAGCGGATCTGCGGGTAATTGAAGATCTTCGAGCCTCCTGTATGAAAATCAATTCCGAAATCGATCTGCGGAATAATTGTTTCCATAAGATCATGCGCGATACGGCTTCCGAGCGAACCGTTTTTTGAACCGGGAAAACAACGGTTAAGATCGCGCCCATCCGGAAGATCGCGCGCGCCTAACAAAAAAGAAACAATATTGATCACCGGGATTGCCACCACACAACCGCTCTTGAGCTTGCGCACATCATCCCGCTTGATAAGCTTGCGCACAACTTCAATCCCGTTAATTTCATCGCCGTGCATTCCCGCAAGAAATAAAATAGTCGGCCCCGGCTTCTCACCATTAAAAATAAAAACCGGAATTTCAATCAGCGTATGCGTCGGTAATTTGTAAATATTAAGCACAACCTGCGCATGCTCTCCGGCTGAAATGGTTTGTCCTTGAATATGAAATGGTTTACCCATGGTATAAAATACGAATCAAAAACGAATCTACGAATTGCGAATGATTACGAATATTTTTTGGGATTGAACTTTTCAAATGGTCAGTAATTACGATTCGTAACGATTCGCGTTTATTCGTAATTCGTACCCAATCAGATGTGTGCATGAAACTCATTGCGTTCAATGTATTCGATAATTTTCCCTGCGATATCTTCTCCTGTCGCGGCTTCGATTCCTTCGAGACCGGGAGATGAATTTACTTCCATCACTAACGGCCCTCTTGAGCCTTGCAGCATATCGACACCGGCAATGGCGAGGCCCATTTTTTTAACGGCTTTGATCGCGGTTGCTTTTTCTTCCGGCGTCAATTCAACTAAAGATGCTTTTCCGCCACGGTGTAAGTTGGAACGGAAATCTCCTTCGGCACCTTGCCTGCGCATGGCACCAACAATTTTTCCGTCGACAATAAATGCGCGGATGTCTGCACCTTTTGCTTCTTTGATAAATTCCTGAACGAGAATATTTACTTCCACATCGAGGAATGCTTCAATAACCGACTTCGCAGAATTATGCGTTTCGGCGAGGATGACACCAATGCCTTGTGTGCCTTCCAGTAATTTGATGACCACCGGCGCGCCACCTACTTCTTTTATCACAGCGTCAATATCTTTCGGGCTCGAAGCAAATGCAGTCTTCGGCATTCCTATTCCTGCTTTCGCCATGAGCTGTAAGCTTCTCAATTTATCACGCGAACGAACAAGCGCCTGCGATTCCACGGTAGAAAAAACGTGCATCTGTTCGAACTGCCGCACAACCGCCGCGCCATAAAAAGTAACGCTCGCACCGATACGCGGAATAACGGCATCAAATTTTTCCAGCTCTACGCCTTTGTAGATGATGCGCGGCTTATTGGATTCAATCACCAATACACATTTCTGGTGATCGATGACCTTTATTTCATGTCCGCGTTTTTCACCGGCTTCTACAATGCGGTTGGTGGAATAAAGATTCCCATTACGTGATAGGATGGCAATTTTCATACTGAAAAATTTAGAAACTATTCTTTCGACAGAGCATTTAATAAAGATACATCAACATTAAAACGATTTTTCAATAATCTTCTGCCGATCAAAACCGGGTAACGCATCTGGGCACGATCGGAAAGAGAAATGATGGAACGAATCTTACGATTGCCAAGCACAATTGTTGTGCGCACCACATACCGTAATTCCGATTGACCGAAAGAATTCCTGATCAGCTTTTCTTCGAATTGCTCAAAACGATGTTCGCGATCGTCATACTCGGGATGCGATTCATCAAGGAGTTTAAAAAATAAAACGCCATTTTCAACACGCACATCGTGGCAATGCAGCGCTGTTGTATTTGCGCCGGTATCGATCTTAGCGACCAAACCAAAAAGACCGAGGTCAGGGAAATTCACAATTTCTCTGCGGCCGATAATCTCAACAGGAGGCTTTTTATGTATTCGATCGAAAGTCATTTCAGTGAATTAGGGGTTCGCGGCTGGTGTGGCGTATTCGAATGATTATGACAATCTAGTGACTAGCCGTTCCACTTGAGATTGAGTGAGATATTTCCCGGAATCTATTCGTTTCATCGCGGCATCTAATTCATTATTGTATTGTTTTGTGCTGATCCTGCCATCCGACGACTGATCCATAAGGAAAAAATTAAATAACTCAAGGAGTTCTTTATTGTTTTCCCGGGAAATAGCGGCGATCAATTTCTTTTTGAGGCTTGCCGTTGTCATGACTATCAAATATATGAAATGTGTGCCAAAAGCGTTAACAAAAAAAACTCCCATACCAGTCGAGGATATGGGAGTTCTTTTAGTTCAATTGTATCGGAAGGCTTATTTCTTTTTATTCAAATCGCGCAAATCCATTTGCCCGATAGCCATCATCTGGCGCATTGTTTTTTCCATTCCTTCAGTAGAACCGTCGAGGAAAATAACATTGCCTTTTCCATGTTCTGCGAAATTTTTCACCGCTTCTGTCCACATGCTGAAAAGGATCAGCGATGCATCGAGATTTGAATCTGTCATCAGCTTGGCAGCTTGGCTCATACCTTTAGCAACCTCTTCACGGAACAAAGCCACACCTTGCCCGCGTAATTGAGCCGCATCTTTTTCAGCCTGCGCCTGGATCTTGATCGCGTTTCCTTCCGCTTCAGCAGCTTTTGTTTTGGTGATGAGCAATGCCTGTCCTTCGTTTTCAGCAGCAGCTTTCGAGTTATTCGCAGCTACTACTTTCGCCATCGAACGCATTACTTCTTCATCGAATGTAATATCGTTAAGCTGAAGATCGATCAGGTGGTATCCCCATCCTTCAAGAATAGTATCGAGCTGATCTTTTACCGCCTCAACAATATCGCGGCGAAGCGCAAGCACTTCAGATTGTTTTTTTGTCGCTACGAATGCACGCACAGATCCTTCGATAGAGCGAACAAGCGCCTGCATTAAATTCTGATCGTTAACGAATTTGAAAGCAACGTTCTTGATCGTTTCTTCGCTTTGGTTAACAACAGCGTAAAGCAACATCGCAGTGAAATTTACATTCGCCTGGTCGATTGTTACGGCCTGGAAACCTAATTCTGCCGAACGGTTCTGGATTGAAATCCGCTTGAAAAGCCGTTCAATAAAAGGAATTTTCAGATTTAATCCCGGAGCGAGAACGCGGCGGTATTTTCCGAAAATGGTCGTCACTCCAACCATTCCCTGCTGAATGGTTACGAACGATAAAATGAGAAGCAGGAAAGCGAAGACGCCTAAAACAATTAATCCTATGTTCATAGTAAGATTTTCTTAAGTGTTGTTGATTGGAGAGATTAGCGGAGGGAAAGTTAGGCAAAAAAGGAATATATCAAAGCCGAATTTCTTTGCCTTATTCAGGGGCAAAAAAAAGCAAACCGGCTTCCCTTATTTGTCCATTTGCAACACGAAAACAGGCTACAGCTATAGCACTTGTTTTCATGTTAGAATTATTCAACTCGTTACGAAGATTGCTTTTCCAAAGCGCGAGGCCTATTATTTTCCTCTACTGTTCAACACTGTGCTTGCAGGATTTGGAAGTATGATGACCTGGTTTTTTGCAGCCGGTGTACGAGCAGCAACCGCCTATTCGGAAACTAAGGCCTGCTTTAAACATCACTGTGCCGGCGGGAACGTTTTTTATGTCAAACATCAGTCCATCGCCTGAGTTGCGGACTGTACTCATGTCGACGAACTTTCCATTGTTGGTTGATCCGGTCCACTGCATACCGAGATCGAGATACATACCCGGGATGAGCCGGATCAGCATACCTGTTCCCGCACCGCCGCTGAAACCGATGGATTTGTTGAACGATTTAGATGTGCATGCCTCCGGATCGGATTCGAAATGCGTATACATAGAAGAGCTGGTGAATTTTGAGCCGACAAAAAACTCGGCGTAAAGCATATGCTGGCGGTTTTCAACAGGATTGCTGAATCTTGCAAGACCATAAACACCGCTCTGGCTGTTGCTGAATACGGTATAGGCTTCCGATTCGGTACCGTCCTGTGTGACGCCCGACAATTTGCGATCGCCGGCGCCCGCGAAATAAAATCCGCCACCAAGCTGCATTTTAACAGGAAATATTTTTGATTCCGGGCTTAGTTCAAGCGGCCGGGAAAGTAAGTTGCTTCCAAAACCCCAGCCCTGATCGGACCTTGTTTGCAGGGATGAAGAATAAAGAGTGAAGAAATCAAATTGTGCTTGTGCATGCATTCCGGCGGCATACAACAAAACAAAAGCGAGGAGATAAATTTTTTTCATGGCCTGAGAGGTTAAGTTTTTTGTTAAAACGCAGGTTATCAGCCACAAAGATAATGCCGTAATAGGTGCCGCCGTGTATTTTTTATCTTCCCCGGCAAAGATTTTCAGGGATAAAAATCATGCCCGTACTTATGTACTTTTGCGGGGTGAAAGCATACGATTATATTGTTGTCGGGCAGGGAATTACGGGGAGCGTTTTGAGTTTAACATTAATGCGCAGGGGAAAAAGCGTTTTGGTAATTGATGAACCCACACTTTCTTCCAGTTCAAAGATTGCGGCAGGAGTTTACAATCCTTTTAATTTTCGCCAGATGATGAATAACTGGCGCGCGGTGGAAATGATTGCTGCAGCGAAGGATCTTTATCATTATGCCGAAAAAATAAGCGGCACTACAATATTTACAGAAAGAAAAAT
>JALYQL010000229.1 GCA_030855855.1 Bacteroidota bacterium
AATTTATTCGCTGCCAGCAGGTCCAGCTTTCGGCCTTCATAGCATGATTCAGGAAATTCCTGTTGCCTGAATTGGCCGATCACTTCTTCGCTCACTTCATAATTCTTCCCCGAAATTCCGGGACCAATTGCCACGAGGATATTTTTTCTATCGGCCCCGAGCGTTTCCATTGCTTCGATGGTATTTTTAGCAATGCGCGACAATGTTCCTTTCCATCCCGCATGTGCCGCACCGATGACCTGGTTTTCCGGATCGTGAAATAAAAGCGGGTAGCAATCTGCAGCACCGATCGCGATCGTGAGGCCTTTCTCTTTTGTCACAAGTGCATCACCGGTTTGATTGCCGGGTTGAGCAACGCACACCACATTTCCATGCACCTGGTTGAGGCGCGCTACATTGTCAGGATTCATTCCCACAGACAACAGCGCTCTTTTACGGTTTTGAGCAATATTTTCCGGTGTGTCATCACTTCCTCCGAAATTCAGTGACGCAAACGGCGCAGGAGAAACGCCTCCTTTACGTGTGAAAAATGCATGAGGAACGGGGATGATTGGCGACTTGAAATATTCTGGGTTTATAACATTCATTGCTTTAATGAATAAATTTTTTCGTCTTCAGCAATTCTATAATATGCCGGGCTTCTGCTTCATCAAGATCTCCGAAACGAATGGTTTTCATTCCATATTCAAAATTGATAGCGCCGCGGTTCAGCATCGATCTGACACTGTTGCTGCGCTGCATATATAAGGATTGTTCTTTTGCATGCATATTGCTGATGTGCGGGAGATCGTATGACTTTGCTTTTTTGAATAGCGTGCCGGTTCGTTTGATTGTCAATATCCCGTTTCCGACAGTAATAATTTCCTTCCCGAAAATCATCCAAACGACAACATTAATAGCAAAAAACCCTCCGATGATCCACATAACAAGCCAGGCCAGTATGATAAGATTGGCTCCGATATGCGCTGTCTGGAACAGCATCTTGCTGCTAACCGTGATGAGACCCCAAAGCCAACCGCAAATCCAGAAAGACATGAAAATGATAATCAACCAGTTTTTCTTTGAGGAAATTACCATCTGAAGTTCTCCCAAAGTATCGGTGAGCACCGCGCGACCAGAGTAAGGCTGTTCAATCATAACTCAAATTTGCAATAAATTTCAGGTCAGCAAACAGCTGATCTTCTCTTTTGAACAATGCTCTGAGAAAATTTACGGGGAAAAATTGTACCGTTGGGAAAATAATTTCTCGTCTAAAAATGCAAGAGTAAAGAATCGTTTTCCCTGTTAAGTTACATTACCGACCTCTTATCGGGAAAAAACAACCTGCTATCGGGTCTGCATCATACAAGTGAAGGATGGATTCAAAATTGGTATTCACATGAAGACGTAATAAATATATTATTAAATACAATTATGGAACAGAAGATTTATTCAAAAGGAAAATCTCTTAGAGATGAAGGACAAAATGAAGGGGAAGAATTCCGGTTAGTATTTTTAAAAACAATTGTAGTATTACTTATCTCTTTATTTATTGTCATAGCAGCAAAGGCGCAGGCTCCAGCCGGTCATAACGGACTGAACACTAACCTGACGTTTCAGGAAACAAACAAAACATTGTGCGGGTGGCTATCACGCTAGTATAAAGTTCTCTGAACTTATGCAGCGGGATAGATTGTGGGGTTACAAATGGAGAGTCTCCGAGGAATCGGAGACTCTTTTTTTTACACAGTTGTGCCAATTGATTTGCGGCAAAAACAGGCAGGCGGGGGCGTAACCACAGATTTGTAAATGTGGTTTCAGCGCTGCTTATTTTTTCTTTTTAACCGCTTTATTTTTTATATCCGGATTTAAAGCTTTTAACTTCTTCGCTTCTATTTTTTTAATGCTTTCTTCACTTGGCAGATTTTCCGGCATTGCTCCACCCAATTCTTTAATCGTTTGTCTTACTTTTTTGCCGACATCCAAATGTGTTTTATTCGCTTCTTTCTTTCCTTTAATTTTATCCCTTTTTAATTTTTCTTCTGTTTGTGTAGCCCTGAAAAGATTTGCAGCCAATTCAGTGCTACCCATATGATCTAAAATATTCTGACTTTTTTTTAGACCTTTTTTAATTTGAATTTCCTTGGCCCCCATTCCGTTATACAATCCCATGTATCCATGATTTTGAAAAATTGCATATTCCCACGGCTCAATGACACCGGCATCTCTGGCAGCATCTGCTAATTTTTTATTGTGGGCGGTCATCTCTTTTCTCAGGAACAAACGTTTGTCATCTTCACTATATAATTCATCAAACTTCTGATTTTGTAATTCCTGTTTTCGGGTTTGTATTGCAAAATAAGTTTGCCCTAACGCAACTGCTTCTTTAGAAGGATCCGCATTTTGTACTACCAGGTAACAAGCATACCTTGTGAGTTGAAGATCGTCTATTTCTCTTGTAGAACCTGATCCGATTCCGACCATTTTGCTGGCTTCAGCAAAATGGTCGGATGGCTCCTGTCCTGAGTTGCTGCTGGCTTCTTTTGCAGCCTCAATTACCTTCAAAAAATTTCTCCATTGAGCATAGCCCAGAACCTCTGAAAGCTCACGGGCGCTCCAATATTCCTGCCCGATTTCATTCGTATGCTTTATTTGTTCGAAAAGAATTTTTGATGTCATAATCATATTTGTTTGAATACGCGAAAGTAGAAATAGGAATGTTATTAGCCGGTTACAAATGAATAAATTGCTGAAAAAGCAGGAAATGCACCTTATTTCAGTTTTCTCCGATAACTAAATACCAAACCCGCCATTCTGTCACAATTTCCCCATTGGCACATGCTTTGACCTTATAGCTTACTTTCGTAACTTCTCCGAACCAAACACTTTAAACTCAACACTCATAACATATGTCAACCGGAACCATTAACGTACAGACCGAGAACATCTTTCCGATCATCAAGAAATTTCTTTATTCCGATCATGAAATCTTCCTGCGTGAACTTGTTTCAAACGCTGTTGACGCAACGAAAAAATTACAGGCGCTTTCCGCTATTGGAGAGGCTAAAGGAGAATACGGCGACCTCTTCATTGAAGTCACTCTCGATAAAGAAAACAAAACACTCACCATCAGCGATCGCGGGATCGGGATGACAGAAGAGGAAGTGGAAAAATATATCACGCAGGTTGCCTTTTCGGGCGCGGAGGAATTTGTCGAAAAGTACAAAGACAAAACTGACGCAGTAAATGGCATTATCGGACATTTTGGCTTAGGATTTTACTCCGCCTTTATGGTAGCTGCCAAAGTGGAGATTATAACCAAATCCTTTAAAGACGATTCTTCAGCTGTAAAATGGGAGTGTGACGGAAGTCCGCAATACACCATCTCTCCAACCGAAAAAAGCGTCCGCGGAACCGATATCGTGCTTCATATCGCGGAAGATTCCCTTGAATTCCTCGAAACAGCCCGCATTGAAGGCATCCTGGAAAAATATTGCAAATTCCTGCCCGTTCCGATCCATTTCGGAACACATGAAATAGAAGTTGTTCCTGCAGAAAAAGACGCAGAAGGAAAAGAGACAAAACCAGCGGAAAAAGAAACCGTTGCGACCATCATCAATAATCCTGCTCCGGCGTGGACAAAAAAACCGGCTGATCTTACCGATGAAGATTATAAAAAATTCTATCACGAATTATACCCGATGAATTTTGAAGATCCGCTTTTCTGGATCCATCTCAACGTCGATTATCCGTTCAATCTTACAGGGGTGCTGTTCTTCCCGAAAATCAAAAAATCATTCGAAGCGCAGAAAGAAAAGATCCAGCTGTATTCGAACCAGGTTTTTGTCACGGACGCGGTCGGCGAGATCGTTCCTGATTTCCTGACATTGCTGCGCGGTGTGATCGATTCACCGGATATTCCGCTTAATGTTTCCCGTTCTTACCTCCAAAGCGATTCGAATGTGAAGAAGATATCTTCCCACATTACAAAAAAAGTTGCCGATAAACTAGAAGAGCTTTTCAAAAAAGACCGTGCTGATTTCGAAAGCAAATGGGAAGACATTAAGATATTCGTGAATTACGGAATGCTCAGCGACGATAAATTTTTTGAGAAGGCAAAGAAATTCGCGCTTTTCAAAAATGTAGACGGAAAAGCATTTACCATTGACGAATACAAAGCACATATTGCCCCGCTGCAAACCGATAACGGGCAGAAAGTAATTCATCTTTACACGAATAATCCTGAAGAGCAGCACAGCTTTATCGCCACAGCAAAAGACCGTGGTTACGATGTGCTTGTG
>JALYQL010000097.1 GCA_030855855.1 Bacteroidota bacterium
TGCCTAAAATGGATGGTTTTTCTCTTGCAAAAGCAATCAGGTTAAAGGATAAAAAAGTCCCTGTCCTATTCATCACTGCAAAATCGTTGAAGTCGGATAAATTAAAAGGATATGATTTGGGGGCTGATGATTATATTACGAAGCCATTCGATGAAGAGGAATTGCTTTGGAAGATAAAAGCAGTTATCCGCAGGATACCGGAAAACAAAATTGAAAGAGCAACTGAAATTATCTCAATCGGTAAGTATTTTTTCGACTTTAATAACCAGTCGTTAACTATAGCTGAGAAGACAAAACGGATCACGGAAAAAGAATGTGATATTCTCAAATACCTGGCTGTTCACCGGAATCATGTCATCAAGAGAGAAGAAATGTTGAAAGAGATCTGGGGAGAAAACGATTATTTTTTCGGCAGGAGCCTGGATGTTTTTATTACCAAGATCAGAAAATACCTGCGGGAAGATCCGGATTTAAGTGTGGAAAATGTTTTTGGTGTGGGCTTTATTTTTAATGTGCCGGGAGCATAACCATTCTCTTGAATTCAATTCGCCTGCCTGGGTGAAATGGCGTGTCTTTATGTATAATGTGCTTGAATCACAAAAGCAGTGCTGCTGGTTGTAAATGGCGAATGCTCCCAACTGATTTCCCAAATTGCAATTGGTGTATTTTTACTACAACAAGTGGGCTGATCTGGAAATGAAACATTTTTTTGTATACGATCCCTGCTGAAGATGAGAGTGAAAAATTTCCCGCAGTCTCCTGAGAATCGTAACAGCATGACGGAATTCACCATGGTTTATAAATTGTTTCCTCTGATTTTTACTTTTGCCCGAAGGCATTCCGCATTTACGTCAGTATCCGTGAAACATTTAACGGCTGATCACGATTCTTCGCGATTGCGTTCCATAGGAAGTTCTAACGGAAAGTATATAAATTCCCTCTGCAAGATTTGAAATGTTGACCTTGACGTTCTGATCGCCGGTGGAAACAGTTTCCTGATTTTTAATAAGGATTATTTGTCCTAACATATCCTGAATTTCAATTTCAATTTCGACTGCTTCAGAAAGATAAATGCTCACATTTATTTCTTCTGTTGCCGGATTTGGAAATACTCCGGTAATTAATGTAGATTGAATGAGTGGCACAGCTGTTATCATCGGAAGAATCGTAATGGTGTCCGAAAGAGCGATCAGACCAATAGAATTACCTGCTGAGTCAACAAACTGGAAGTCGGTAAAATCAAAGACCATATCGGTAGGCACCGTAATTGACGAATCAGCCTGGAAGGTAAATTTTGCAATAGGGCCGAAGCCTGTCCGTGTAGTAAAATCATAACGGGTTAAAGCTCCGTCTGCATGCCCCTGACTTTCAAAAACTTTTTGCAGGTTTATTCCATCGGTTCCGGAAGTGCAAAGCCATGAAGCCGGATAGCTGAGCGAGCTTGTTCCTGGATTTACAATTCCCGTTGTGAAATTAAATTTGAAGGCGCTTCCATAAAGATCGACAACAGGAGATATAGAAGTTCCGGCCCAAACAACAACATCGATCCAATCGCCGGGGTTGTATGTTGATGCGCTTGTAACAAAATACAAAGGTGTTGCCGTACGCGTAGTCTGGTGCTGATGTGATATGCGTGCCGGGCTAAGGTCAACCAGGCCATAATTCAGGCCTATGGCAACTGTATCAGAAAGGGTGACTACTCCATCTCCGTCCGAGTCTACGAATTTCATGTCGCGCGTATTATTCTGCATAACAACCCAATTGAAGCAGGGGAATCCAAACCAGCTGTTTGAAATGCTCTGACGTGTATAGCCTGACTGACCGAGATACAATCCGATCTGGAGAAGGTCATTATTGTCAACGATAGTATCCTTATTCGCATTGCCGGGCCACACGAGCGATTGATAGGGAGGAGTGGCCATCAGGTCATCAGCTCCGATTGTCGGAAATGATGCAGGACGTAAATCACCATCAATATCATCTGTGATCCAGGGGATTGGTAGGGCCGCACCTCCAAGAACGGGATTTTGTACGTGAAGATCTGTCGCTGAAAAATATTGGGGATCAATTGTAATTGAATGTTGATCGTGTCCGATTGCTTGTTGGGCTGCAATCAAGGCAGTTTGTGGCGAATTCCAATAATTATTATAATCAATTGTATTTGTAACGTTTGACTGTTGACCAAAATTAACAACACCTGCATTTGGGAAAACTGTGCAGGTTATATTATTATTCTGAATAGACGAATTAGTTGATGATATAAGCATGAAGGCCGCATTTTGATTCGATACATATTGAGTGTATGCAATATTGTTAAAGAGAAAATCTGTGTAGTATATATTTTCAGCCTTAACCGTATTTGTAAAAAAATTATTCCAGATCATATTTCTGTGAACTACTGTGCCCTGCAATTGGTACATTATAAACTCTTCACTACATCTGTTACGAGTGATCGCGATTGAATCTCCCGAATTTTCGATCAACATGTTTTCTACCATGTTATTTTCAATCAAGATATTTTTCTGAGACTCGATTAAAATATTGCCATGGATTGTGTTGCTTTTCAAAATTGTATTTTGTGATAATGCAGGCGCACCTTGAAGATACATCGCATTGAAGTTTGATACGATTAGATTAGAATCAATAGTGCTATTGTCAGTAGCATAATTTACGAAAGATGCCTGCGAAGGAGTAGCATCGTTGCTGACCAGTTTACAATGGGAGACGTGAATGTCGGAACCATGGATGATACGTATCCCCGGTATGCCATTGGCGTTTGAACTGAAAGAAGTTGTTCCGTTATTAATTCCAATTGATCTGATATAAACATAATTAGTGCTGTCAATTCCTAGCACCTTATTATTTATTGATGAGGTAAAATCCATAAACCATAGCGTGACCAATGAACTGTCACCACTTTCGGATATAATCGTAAGATTGTTGGCGGATGTTAATGCGGCATTCGTCAATGTTGACATCTCAAAATAAAATCCATTACGTATAGACAGTGTAACAGGTCCGCACACACCATTTGTTTCAATAGCTGTAAAAGCATCATTCAGCATTCTGAAATCCGGGTACATTCCACCGATGGTATAAATACCGCTCAGCGCGCCTGCATTCCGGTTGTTATGTATAGAATCGTTCAGCGCATTTACATCGGTGCTATATTGGATGTATACTAATACATCTGCTGATCCTGCTGCTGATGAAAATGTGCCAACTGTGACCAAAGGAATGCTATCCCCCGGAAGTAATGAGCCCGTCCAGCTTACATTTGGTTGGGGAATACCATTTACATTCCAGTGAAGTGTTGCTGTACTTGCGGTAGTTGCACCAAAATTTCTCAGGCTTATCGTAACAGTATGCGTTCCCGTGCAGGTTAATGCAGCGCTGTTGATAGAATAAATTCCGATATCATTGCCCAAAGTAAATTCATCAACACCCATATCCGGAGTTGAAGATGATCTTGGCTGCCCATCAATATCAATAAGTCCATAACCAATAACTGGTATGCCAGAATTTTCAAGCACTGCCGATCCGGGACGCCAGAAAGGCGTATTGAATAGATTCGGATTTCCTGAATTAGAATTTATATCCTGCGTTGACGCGGATTGTAATGCTGAAAGATTAGCAATAGGAGCAGAGTTAAAGGTTCCTAATACAGATGAAGCTGAATAATAATTATTGTAATCTGTCTGATTATAATTTACAGGCATGTAATTAAAAGCAGTTCCTGATGATGTATAATTCGCGAAGCAATTATTTTTGATTGTGCCATTTCGCATTTGCGCAAGAATGGCAGCATCACAATCGGTTCCCAACATTCTGACTGTATTAAATACCACTCTTGTGCGGTCTGAAATTATTTTTAGACCTGTAGAAGCAGCAGAAGAGGAGGTAACGGATACCGCATTATTAGCTACGATCATAACGAATGCAGGCAATAATGTATTAGATTCTATATTTATTCCTATTGTTCCATTATGAATTGTAACCTGGTTCCCGGAAATAATGGCCGAATCAGCTGCAGTAGAATTTATATAATCTATTCCTGTTCCGATTCCTATATATGCCGGATTTGCACCAGCATCTTCAACCTTATTGTCAATCACTCTTAATTTATCAATTGCCCCTGCTGCAAATCCTTGGTTCCATTGCTGGTAAAACGTATTGTTGAGTAAATACAATCCACTCACTTCATCAAGATTTGCTCCGATTTCACCATCAATAAAAAGATTGTTTTTAATAGTAATATTCGTGCCCAGCCTATTGTAAAGCATGCCATAAATATTGGCTTGCTGAGGTACACCGTGCACCCCTCTGAACACACAATTGGATACTGTAATATTATTAGTCTGTGATCCGATATTGAGAAGCAAGGTATTCAGGCATACTCCTGAGCGCAACGTTAATTTGAGGAAAATTATGTTTGCAGTGTTACTCGTAATAGAAGCAAGTGCGCCTGCATTATTAGGCAGTAAAAGCGATTGAAGAATTACTGCTGAACTATCACCGGATTCTGCTGTAAGTGTTACTGTGTTAAATGCACTTGAACCCGGTATGGGACGAACATTCAGTGTGTCCGTATAAATTCCATCTCTCACATTTAAAATTACCGGGCCACATACTCCGTAATTGTGCAATGCGAGAAACGCAGCTACCGGGTTAACAAAATCAGGAGAAGCACCTCCGACAGTATAAATACCATTATAGCGGGGAATAATAATTGTCGAAATAGTATCGTTGTTTGGATTCGGATCAATCTGACTGTTTGGATTGCTTATCCAGATTTTAAGAGTGTCGTGCTGACCGATTGCAAATGGATATGTTCCGACTACGACGTTATTCAATGTTTGTGCGGGCAAAATATTTCCTGTCCAGGTTACGGGAGTCTGTATTACCTGGTTAACAGTCCAGTTAATTGTGATCGACATGAGATTTAAACCTCCATTATTTGTAAGGTTTACACTTACAGGAGTTGTCGATGAATGGCAAGGGCCAGAAGAAATCCCATTAAGTGCGGCTTCATTTCCTGAAAGAGGGTTTTCATCTGCTCCGATATCCATGGTTGTGCCTCTTAAATCTCCATCTATATCATCAGGTACAGAACTCAGGGGAAGCGCTTGTTGTAACAGTGGTGAAGTTACGACCAGGTGAAAATCTGTAGATGATATAAATTGAGGATTAAGATTGAACGAATTCTGATCCAACCCGCTTGCAGTTCTCCATGCCGCAAATGTTGGATATCCAACAGAATTGACATAAGCGAAAATGTTGGATGTTGTTCTCCAGTTATTATAATCGCAGGTGTCAAACACAATGAATGACGGAGCCCATAGGGCATCTCCCGGATTGTTGTCAACAATATTATTTATAAATTGAAGATGGCTGGTGCTTCCTGAAATAGATATAGTTTGTCCTGTGCCCGTAGTTCGGAATGTATTATTCAAAATTCTCAGCCAGGCGCAATTTATAATGTATAACGCATTTCCATTTGTGCTGGTGACAACATTATTGATAATAAGCTGGTTCGGAGTAATGTTACAGAATTGAAATTGTAATTGACCGGTAATTTGATTTTTCTGAACTGTCAAGGAGGATAGAATAGATGAGAAATACAATCCACCGGCGAGTACTGTATTTTCTGAAAAGGTAACTCCACCAATCGCGTAAATATAATTTGAGCCATTAGCCAGGCACTGAATTATGTTTCTTTTGAAAACAAAATTCGAATCAAAGCTGGATACGTTCAGATAGATACCATTAATTCCATTTTGCAATCTGTTACCTGATAAATCAAAATTTGTTTTATTTCCAGCCCCCGATTCATAAAATACTTTAGCGGTAGTTGATGCAACCGGGGCTGTTAATACGCAATGATATAGCGAATCCCTTTGGCAATTTCCGGAAATTCCGAATACAGATCCATAGGAATTATTTGATGCGAGGACACTTAGCTTTGAAAAGGTAACAAAACTAGCACTTGATAAATTGATAACGTAATTGGCTGCGCTTGTAGTCGAAGAACTGATAATTACCAATGAGCTGTCGCCACTTTGAGAAACAAAACGGATTCTGTTTGTTACTGATGCGCCGTTAACGGCATTAAGCACGAGTTGTCCGCTGTAAGTGCCGTTCCTGATAAGAAAAGTAACAGGACCGCATACACCTCTTGTGTTTAATGCGGCAACCGCGGCAACAGGTGTTGCAAAATCCGGTGTTGTACCTCCGACAGTATATGAGCCTGACAAGCTGGTTCCGACAATAGAATAGGTCGCTGTATCATTTGCCGGATAGGAATCTGTGGTCGAATTAGGCATTGAAGTTATCGCGCGTATCAGGTAAGGGCCAGCAGGGTTAAAATTCACCGTTCCGAGATTTACCTGTACTGAATCTCCGGAATTTAAAGACCCTGTCCAGTTGAGTGGTGGCTGAGAAATAGCATTGACGGTCCAGTTAATAGTCAGCTGTGTGAGTTGAATTGTACCGGCATTTCTAATGACAACTGGTACAGAAAGAGTTGTCGGACAAAGCGGGGAAGGGACCACAATGCGGACAGCGCTTGCATCAACATATTGGAAATTAGTTTCATCCGCACCTATGTCAGCAGGGTTGCTTCGTATATCGCCGTCCATATCTGTTGGTACAGCAGGATTATAAACAGCAGCATTTCGTAATGCAATTTCGTTAACATGACAATCGTTGGGCAGGAGAAAAAGCGGGTTAAGGCTGATTGAGTTCAATGAGAATCCTGTGGCTGTTCGCCAGGCCGGTAAAGAAGTATAAGTGGTGCTACCTAAAATAAATTTTGTTCCTGTGCTTGCCCATAAGTCATTGTAATCTTCTATGAAACCAGGTGGAATGGGTGTGTTTATGTTAAAAGCCGTTCCATTTGTTCCTGTAATTTGAAAAATATTATTTCTGACTCTTCCATTTACGCCGCCATTTATCTTGAATGCGGTTGCATTCGGAGCGGTAATCCGTACGGTATTGAATTCAACAATAATTCCAGGACAGTTATTAATATCTATTCCAACCGGACTTGTTGACGAGGTACGTAAATTGACAGCATTATTATAAACGAGGAGCTGTGAATTAACTTGATTTATGCTAACGAGATTAATGCCTTTATAATACGCTCCGTCTATAATATTATAGCTTACCAACGCAGTATCGGCAACGCCAATACTGATAGCGGGCTCACCAGATGTTGTTGTGGTACAATGATTGCCGATAACAAAAACACTGCTTGAGTAAAGCATTGAAATTGCACCTCCATTTTGATTATAAAAATAACAATTGTTTATTTCGATGCCTTTTTCTAAAAGAAAAACAGAAGAGGCAATAAAATTGATTCCAAAATAACCACCGGTAAAACTGCTGTTTGAAAAGCGAATGTTGTATTCCCTGGTATTAGGTGAATATACTATTGTGCCATTGGACGAGCTGTTAAATGAAGATGGCGAATTAAAGATGACGGAATTAAAGTTCACATCGTGACTCTTGTTGTCAATCCACAACGGACAAACAAAAGTTGTGCTCAATTGTTTTAAGGTAATATGATCAATATTTAACCATAATGCTCCTGAAACTTTTAACGTGTATTGATCATTTGAATTTGTCGAAGTGTATTGCCAGATAACCTGGGTGCTGTCGCCGGATTGGGAGGTGATCCGAAGAGGATTTGCAGTTGACGCTCCGGGAATTGAATCGATGATTACCTGCTCAACATACGTCCCGTTTCTCAGAAGTAAAGTAACAGGGCCACAGACCCCGAATGTTTTTAATGTGATGATGGCTTGTGTGATTGTTGTAAAATCGGGCGCAGTGCCACCTACCGTGTACGAACCTGCTAAGCTGCTCCATGTAGTATCTGAAATGGTTGAATCATTCGGTACAAATACATCTGAGGTATTGTTAGGAGATGATGTCCATGCACGGATAATGTAACGTGTATTATTAACGCTGGAAAAGGTTCCTGCCGGAATAAGGGCAGTGTCCATCGCCGGAATATTACCTGTCCAGATGAAAGGTGTCTGAAGTATATTGTTAAGATTCCAGTTAATCACACAACTTGTGAGTGGCGAAGTGCCGCGGTTTTTTACGACAACATTTACCGTCTGCGTTCCGGAGCAGATTATGTTATTAATGCGTATCTGTCTTGCATCTGCATCATCGCCAATTACTCTCGGATGTTCGTATGCGCCAGGGTAAGGTGCGGTAAAACTTCGTGCGTTGTTTTCTATGTCTGTGGTAATTCCACCGACTACTCCTGAAGTTGCATTCTGCGAAAAATCTGAGGCGATATGTGAATCGGTTGTAGAAACAAATTGTGCGAGTGCTTCTGATGAAGTATGATCCTGTGAAGAAGCAATATTCCAAGCCGTCAAATTAGAATAGTAATGAAATACAGACCCTTGTCTCCACAGCACCAACCCATTATTCCTGCAGTCCAATACATTTCCGTCTCCGCTATAAGCAGAAAGTAAGAGGTGGTTCAGATAAATAACTCCGGGTGTACCCGCCGGCCCCAGCGATTGCATAATATTATTTCTTACATCTGCATGGACAAGGCCTGTATTCATATATATGGAATACGGCATCGAGGTAATATTTGAAACCCGGATGGTATTGTGATAAATATTGCATGTTCCGTTATCGACATTAATTCCTGCTGACTGGTTTGTTGGAGAAGATGACAGGATAGAGTTATTGGAAATTGTAGCAAAGGCTGCGTTTGTATACCCGGAATAAGTAATTCCAACACCATAGCACGATATGTTATTGTTCGCAATTATTGCAGTATCCACAGTATATGCAGCTATAGCTGTATAAGCAAATGGAGACGGCGCACTTTCAGTGATGCTATTCCGCAGCACTGAAACTCCGGAGGCATAACCCACGCGGATTCCGGAATTGTATTGTCCTGAGATATAATTGTCTGAAATGGTGTTTAAAACAGAGTAGGGAGGGGAAAACAGGTAAAGTACAATAGCGTAGTTATTGCCGGTCAGCCGATTATTTCTTATTGTAATTGAATCGCCAACACTTCCCAATGGGTAACCGCTGAAAATAAGTGCGGTTGAAGTATTTACCTGACTGGAAGTGGGATTCGGCAGACAATACAAGGAACAATTTTCAATTGTAATATTATCAGCATCATTCGTCATTACAAAGGTTGACTGGTATGCTGTTGTGCCGGGTGCGTTATTAGTAATAGATAATTTTCTGAAAATAATATTGTCAGCACCATTCAGCCTGACGATATAATTTAAAGTAGAGGTCGAGGTTTCTGAAATAGTGACAAGTGAGCTATCGAGCAACTCTGATTGAAATGTAATCGTATTGAGAGGGGAAGACCCCGGAATCGAAATGATGTTTAACCTTTCCAGGTACGTGCCATTCCTGATATTAAACGTCACAGGCCCGCAAACACCATTTGCAACTACAGAATTTACAGCAGCAGTAATGGTTGTAAAGTCTGGCGATGCACCTCCGATGGTATAGATCCCATTCAGGCAAACCGCATTTATTTTTAAAGAGCATAAAAGCAAAAGAGCAGCAACAAAGAGAACATTTTTCATTGTAAGGGGGTAAACTTAATTTATGGGAACGGGAATTCAACTGATATCAAAGTTAAATTATTAACTCGTCCCTAAAAGTTAAATCTTCACGAAAGCCTGCCCATTTTGTTTAATGAGGCCAACTTTTCACCTTAGATGATGTATTGAGTCGGTTACGTTAACGAACCCGACTACCAAAAGGAAACGGCCAAAGCGGTTACATTCCTTTAGGGTTTGTTTGTCGTAATAGCATTGATCATGCTGATCATTTATACCACCAATCATTCACCGGGGCCACTCGAGATCCTTGTGCTTTTTATAAAGACCCGATAATAATGTATAGAGTATCCATGTTTTGTGTTTGCTTATAGTTTTTTCGCCGGCAGGTGTACCACAACGGGACCTTCGATGACCTGTGCAGCCGGTATCAAAGATAATTTCGGGCATGTTGATGTGCTCATCAACAATGCCGGTATAATTGAGAAAGCCGGCCCGGATATTCTTACTGCCAGCCGCGCATTGCTCGACACGACATTTTCATTGAATGGAAAGTAAGCAGAAGCTTCTGAAAAAGTAAAGCACAAACCGGGATGTCCGTTTTTGTCCTGACTTTTGATTATTGCTTTATTAGACTAATTTTATGCTCTTCATATTTTTTAAGAAGTAAAGACTGTGCACACGAACCTACTATGAAAAAAATCAGCCTGCTATTTTTATTCCTTAACATTATTTCAATTCACGTTGAGGCGCAAACTCCTGCCTGGTCCTGGGCAGAAACGGCTGTCGGAAATAACCATGAAGCGGGGATTGATATTTGCACTGATGCCAGTGGAAATACTTATGTGGGCGGCGTGTTTACTGCAGCGAGTGTACAATTTGGAAACATTACCCTGTATAACACCCAGATGAGTGGAGCACAGGATATTTTTGTTGTTAAATATGATTCTTCCGGAAACGTACTTTGGGCAAAAAGTGCAGGTGGATAGAAACTAATTCGCCTTCTGATAGGTTTTCTTTTAATTTAAATACGGGATTATATTTTATTGAATGTGCCTTCGCGGATCGGACTGAAACCCGGAAAATAATAATTTTTGAATAAAGTAATAGCCATATTGCTTAAAAAACATATTGCCGTAAGAAATCCCCTTACAACAAAAATTGCGCAAGCCTGAAGTTATACGTTCATACGCACCTAACACACCCGATTTTTTTTACTTATTTTTATAAAAACGATTAACCCGGCAACTAAATGAAACTGCGAGCACTTATTGTAGATGACGAAGCGCCGGCCAGGGAAAATCTAAAGCTTTTACTCATTGAACATTGTCCTGAAATTGAAGTCATCGGCCTGGCTGATTCAGTACAAACAGCTCAGAAGCTCATTAAAGAAGTAGTGCCACAGGTGGTTTTTCTCGATATATGTATGCCCTCGGAAACGGAAGGATTTGACCTGCTTGATTCTCTTCCGGAAAAAAAATTCCAGGTCGTGTTTGTTACAGCATTTAAAGATTATGCCTTAAGAGCATTTCATGCAAATGCCATTCATTACATTTTAAAGCCGGTCGACATCGATGATCTGAAAGCAGCAGTTAAAAAATTAATTTCAAACCAGGAAGCGTTCAGAAGCAATCATGAAAATCTCGACACCTATATTAAGTCGCTTGAAAATCTTACAAAAAGCATGAACCCGGCTTTGCCATCTCAGCGCATTACCATCAATCATGCAAAAGGCTTTAAAATTGTTGATCCTTCCGAAATTATGTACCTCGAAGGAGAAGGAAATTACACAAAAATTAATTTCTCCGACGGAACACAATATGTTGACACCCGCTCGCTGGGGATTTATGAAGATATACTGGATCCGAAAAAATTCTTTCGCGTTCATAAATCCCATATTGTAAATGTGCTGTGCGTAAAAGAATTTCTGAACGACGAAGGTTCTTTCGCCATTATGAAAAACGGGACCAGGCTGGCTATTTCACGGTTGCGGCTTGCCGGTTTCCTGGAGCTGTTTAGAAATTAAAAGCCCCGGGATAAATTCCAGCCCCCTTCTTAACGTTCAATCAATAGGCCATACATCTTGTACAGCCACAGGCACACTTTAATCAGTGGTGCTTTTTTCCGCCATTTCTTTCACGAGCTTAGTCAGGCCAAACCTGCCTGTATGCACACCCCGCGCGCATTACTGTTGTATTTCAGCTGCATATTGTGGTTGATGCCGTGTCTCCGTTTATCGGCGCAGCAGTACAGCTTTATAAATTATTCTATTGAAGATGGACTTGCACAGTCACAGGTGCAAACTATATTTCAGGACGACAAAGGATATTTATGGATGGGCACTTACGGAGGACTCTCGCGCTATGACGGAAAAAACTTTGTAAATTATTCTAAGGAAGATGGCCTGCTTGACAATCGGATCAATTGTATCGTGGAAAGCAAAAAGAAAGAAATTTATGTGGGAACGTTGGGAGGAATAAATAAATTCAACGCCCGCCTGAATGGCACGGTCGGTCAGGGGAAAAGGTTTGAAAGTTTTGTTCTTAAGCCGGAACTTTCCAAAAACCACGTTATTGCGATGGCTTTGGATAAGGAAGGCAATTTGTGGTTATGCACAGATGGTGCGGGAGTTTGCCGTTACAATCCTGAAGTAAAAGGTGATGCTTCGTTTAAGTATTATAGTGAGAAAGACGGATTGATAAATGATTATGTGCGTTCGGTCTGCATGGATAAGGACGGCAACATCTGGTTCGGCACGCGCGGTGGGATTTGTTTTTATGATGGAAAAGAATTCAAAAAAATTGATCCGGAAATTGAACAGCCAAAAAATGTTTCGCAGGTTATAAAAGATAAAGATGAAAACCTGTGGTTCTGCACGTATGGCGAAGGAATTTTCATGTATGATCTTTCGGACGGAAATAAAGCAGGTTTTAAAACATTTATCAATTACACGGAAAAGGATGGATTGATCCTTGACTGGATTCGTTCGGCAACGCAGGATGAAGCGGGAAATTTCTGGTTTGCTTCAAAGAGTGGGGTAAGCAAATTTGAACCCGGAGCAACAAGCGGAAAACGTTTTCTGAATTTTGATGAAACAAATGGTTTGTTCTACCCGAACATTAATACGGTGATGCAGGATAAGGAAGGAAAAGTGTGGTTCGGTACCGATGGAAAAGGCGTGCTTAAATTTGCGGGCGAAACTTTTGTGACCTACACTACGCAGGACGGTTTGAGCAGCGACATTATCATGGCGGTGACAGAAGACAATCAGAAGAATCGTTGGTTCTGTACGTATGGAAACGGAGTGTGCAGGCAGGATCCGTTGCAAAACAGCTTTACCAATTACACTACAGCCGATGGCCTGAACAACAATATTGTGTGGACGTGTGTTGCTGACAATAAAAACAATATATGGTTCGGAACATCTGATGGTGTGTGTAAATACGACGGAACTCGTTTCATCGAGATCAAGGACAGCCTTCCTGCAAAAACCGTTTATTCCATTTACCAGGATAAAAAAGGAAACATGTGGTTTGGAACAACTGCAGGTGTTTCAATGTATGACGGAAAATCGTGGAAAAATTTTGTGAATGGAAAAGATAATATCGGCAAAAACGTCCGGTGCATCCTGGAAGACGACAAGAATAATATGTGGTTTGCCAGCAGCAATGGCGTTTTTGTGTACGACGGAAAGAAATTTCTGAATTACACTACTGAAGACGGGCTGAGTGATAATAATGTGGTTACCATTTTACAAGACAAAAGACATACGATATGGATTGGCACCAGCAATGGAATTACGCTCATTAATGGTGATCAGTTTTCAACTATTTCAATTGATAAAAATTACAATGCGAATAATGTAAATTTTATGCTGCTGGATACATTGCGGCATTTGTGGGTTGGAACCAATAATGGCATTTACGAATTAAACACAGAAGAATATTATACAACCCAAACTGCGAACTTCAGACATTACACCAATTTTGAAGGATTGAGAAGCCTGGAGTGTAATCAAAATGCAGCCTTTGAAGACCATGACGGAAATCTCTGGTTCGGCACGTCAGAAGGTGTGCTGAAATATTCTTCGAAGCAGGAGAAAAGAAAAAATGAGGCACGTGAACCGTTAACCCATATTACCGGAGTACGGCTTTTTTTACAGCCAACCGACTGGTCAGGCTTCTCCGATTCTGAAGACGCAGTAACAGGATTACCGCGCAATCTTTCTATCGATCATAAAAAGAAGTACCTCACTTTTGATTACATAGGAATCAGCCTGAGCAATCCAAGCTCGGTACGTTACAAATTTATGCTCGTCGGTTTTGACCAGGATTGGTCGCCGCCTACCGACGCGACATTTGCTACGTATTCCAATCTACCGCACGGAAAGTACACGTTTAAAGTTATTGCGTGTAATAAGAATAATGTCTGGAATAAAGTTCCTGCTACGTTCAGCTTCGAAATAATGCCACCTTTCTGGCTCACGTGGTGGTTTTTTGCGCTGTGTTTTGTTTTTACAGCCGCGATCATCTGGCTTCTTTACCGCTGGAGGGTTTCTGCATTAAAGAGAAAACATCATACGCAACAATTGGAATATAAATCAAAACTTCTTGTGCTCGAGCATCAAACGCTTAACGCGAGCATGAACAGGCATTTTGTTTTTAACGCGCTTAATTCTATCCAGTATTATATTACCAAAGAAAATAAAACATTGGCGAGCAAATACCTCAGCAGCTTTGCAAAGCTTATCCGAAAAAACCTTGACAGCTCGCTCAGCGATTTTGTTCCGCTTTCGGAAGAAATTGAACGATTGAAATTATACCTCGAGCTGGAGCATATGCGCCTTGAAAATAAATTTGATTACCGCATCGTGATTGAAGACGATCTTGATACCGAAACCATTGAAATACCGCCGATGATGCTTCAGCCTTACATAGAAAACAGCATCTGGCACGGAATATTACCGATGCAAAAGCCGGGTACCATCATTATTACAGTAAAAGAAATGGGCGATAATATCATGTTCAGCATCGAGGATAATGGGATTGGTGTAGAAGCGAGCAGGGAGAAAAAGCAGCATGCCGGCCAGCAGCATATTTCACGGGGAATGGAAATCACCACCGGGCGCATCAACCTGCTCAGATCGATCACCAATTCAGGCCTTGCGGTAAAAGGCCCTTTTGATGTAAAAAACGAGCGGAACGAAACAACCGGGGCAAGGGTAGAAATTGTCTTACCAATTAAGCTGTATACCTGACCGCCTGTTGTGCGTTGTCAACCGCCAGTTAAAAGGTGGATTAACCTGTTGGTTTCTAAATAAACATATCATACCTTTATTACCGGAGCAATCCTGCAACAAATGAAACTTCTAAGCAAAATAATTATTTTTACAGGGCTAGTCGCCTTAGTAAGCTCTTGCCAGAAAGAGAATATTCTCTGCCCTCAAAGCTGTCCTCCTGAACAGGAGAATACTGAGGCTCAAAGAGTAGGTAATCCATCTGACGCATCTGAACATTCCGCTGTTCCGGCAACGGAGGGTTCCAACATTCCCGCAATTAAAGGCGACCCGAATACAGGGGCTGAAGGAGATGATATCGTTGGAGGTGGGGATGATGACCGTGATGGCGGCGGTGGAGATAAAAAGAATAAAAGACCGAGATAAACCGGTTAGGAAATAGAATCTAAAGGCCACGATATTTCGTGGCCTTTATGCTTTACGCTATCTCTTCATGTGGAATGATTTTTTCGCGCCGCAGCTTAAATGATATTTTCCGGATTGTTGTCATGCGCGGATTCAACTTTCCGGATTTAATGCCGGCCATTATTTTTTTATCGATGGTGCTTATAAGACCATTTTAGAATCTGAATTTCTCAAATGCCTTACCGTTGAATTTATATGCCCCGTCCACATGTGTTCCAAGCCAAAGGTCGCCATGCTTATCTTTATAAACAGAGAACAGCGTAATGTTTTTGGGACCATCTTTAACGGTATAATGAGTTGTTTTTCCTTCAGCTGTCGCGGGGTCCGCTGAAAGATCGTACCGCTACACTCCATTACCATAGGTTGCCAGCCACAGGTTACCAGTGCTGTCTTCAAGACCTGACATGAAGTAAGCGAAATCAGCCGCATCATGTTCTTTTGAACTGCTGATTCCTTTTTCTTTTTTGAAATTGACCGAACCCTTTTCATTTGCGTCACGTTTGCTCTCCGGCGACTCATTCAGGTAAACATCGAAACAATGCATAGTATTGCTGAACCAGAATTTGCCGTTTTTATCTTCAATAGTAGAACGAACATGAAAAGCAACGGCATCAATCTCTAATTCTTTTTCGGAGATCCAGGCAAAAGTTTTTCCATCGTACCGACATACGCCCATATTGGTTCCAAACCAGATGTTTTCTTTGCTGTCTTTAAAAATGCTGTACACGTCATAAGGGCTGAAAGTCATGTTCGGATATTCTGAACGTGGGAATCTTGAAATAAATTCATCACCAGCTTTGGTAGCAGGAAAAACCAAACGGAATAAACCTGTACCATCATACCGATACACCACGCCGGAATCCTGCGCACCCTGGAACCATAAATCATGCGGTTGTAATTTCCACCCACCATTTGGGAGATTGCTTTTCGTAATTTTCAACGTGGTGAAAGTATGGCCGTCAAATTTATTTATTCCACGATCCGTAGTGAAGTATATATTCCCTGATGTATCTTCCTGAATTCCTCGGATTTGATTGTGGCACAACCCGTTTTTCTTTGTAAAATGGATCAGGTTTTTCCCGTCATAACGATACACGCCATGTCCGTTGCTTCCGAACCAAAAATCGTTATTGCTTGCCTGGAAAACAACCAAAATGCTATCATGCGTTTCTGAAACGGTGTCGCCTGTGGCAATGATTGGATCTTGATCCGTTAAAACGTTGTTAGCAATGTGAGAAGTGTTTTGTTCATTGCAGAAAGAGAGCATAGCCGGTAAGCTGAAAATCAGAATTGTGTTTAATGTCAATATTATAAATTTCATTTTCCTTTATTTAATTGTCAGTCTGTCTGCTGCCCGGTTGAAAAAATGAGATCTGTTACTTTGCCTTGGCTGATGCATTAATCATTCCTTCTAAAATTTTCATATCCACATCGTCCAGCTTATTGATATAAATACAACCACCGCCGGTCTTGTGCTTGCCAAGTTTTTTTAACGAAGCATCACGAACCTTCGCATCAAGGCCCATAACATATAAGGATAGGTTTGCCTTACGGGGAGAAAAGCCAATTTTAAACCACTCTACTTCTCTTCCTGAAGCGCTTTTGTAGCGTAGCTTCCCAAAACCAATCAACGAACTGCCCCACATTTTTGGCTTTTCTTTTGTAGCTTTTTGCATTAATTTAAGCAAGACGAGGCTGTCTTTACGTTTTTGCTCATCCGCAACACCATTAATAAAATCCTCCACACTTGATTCATTTTCTGTTGTTTTTACCATTGCTAATTTGCCCATAAGAAAGTTTTTATCTGTTAAAAAGGGAGCGAATCACGAATCATAAGAATATACGAATCACAGTTTAGTTCATTCGTTTTGATTCGTAATTCGTTCGCTGTTATATTCATAAAATACCGCAATAAGTCCTGAGGAATAATACGCTCGTGCAACATCCTGAAAAATACAAGGTGCTATAATCTTTCCCATGCGCATTAACAAAGCCCCAACGGTCTTTCGTATCCTGTAATGCAATTATTCGGGAATTAGAAAAAGTAAGTCTGGATAAATGAAAGGAAGAATTTCCTGCCCGTCCGCATCTAACAATCCATAAGCATCAGTTATTCTGGCAAAAGATCAATACAACTATGGTATTTCGGTTTAAGATAACCGGTGATTCTTACTCCTTACCAGCACTTAGAATATCATGATCATTGGAATTGATATTTATTTATTGGTATCGTATACATTTGAATTATAAGTAATTATGTTTATTTTTGCATGAATTTTTAATTAAAATACCAGCAAAAGACTAATTTTATTCTTATCTTTGAATAAGCAAGAGGAATACAATGTCACGACTAAGCGAACTTAAAACACATTTAAAACAAGGGAAAGTCTATCGCAGAGCTGATCTGGCCGAGTGGTCTAAATCTGTTGACAGACACCTGGAAGAGTTGGTGAAAGAGGGAACCTTGCACAAGGTATCTCCAGGGGTATATTATTTTCCTAAAACATCCGTATTCGGAAACGTTCCTCCTGATGAAAGTGATTTAGTGAGTACATTTTTGAAGGATGATAGGTTCCTTCTTGTTTCTCCGAATTTCTATAACAGTTTGGGTGTTGGTACCACGCAGCTTTATAATAAGAAGGTTGTATATAATCATAAACGTCATGGAAAATTCAGATTGGGAAACAGGGATTTTGAATTTCAATTAAAGCACCACTTCCCATCAAAGATTACCGAAGAGTTTTTATTGGTGGATATGGCCAACAACCTTGATCATCTGGCAGAAGACAATGATGAAGTGTTGAATAGTTTACTTGCGAAAAGCACTCAATTGCCTTCTCAAAAATTGAGACAGGCAGTTTTGAAATATGGAAATTCCAGAACAAAAAAAATATTCAGATCTCTTCTAAGTTAAAGAATAGCACATGGCTGAATATCTTCACGATCATAAAGAATTTGTTTCTCTTATAAATATTCTGGCAGATGAAAAGAATATTGAACCGGGGTTGATTGAGAAGGATTACTGGATCATGCACGTGCTGTATGGTTTAAAGAAGCAAGGCTTTCAGTTTGAATTAAAGGGAGGAACTTCATTATCTAAGGGACACAAATTGATTCACCGTTTTTCGGAAGACATCGACATTCATATTAAACCACCGGAAAAATTTGGCATTAATGAAAACCCTAAAAACCGCTCAGAAAATAACTCCAGGAAAAGGAAAGATTTTTATGACTGGCTATCCCAGGAGATTAAAATACCGGGCATCGTGTCAATTGAAAGAGATACTGCATTTGACACTGAAGGTTATACAAGTGGAGGCATCAGACTGTATTACAAAAATGCGATAAACAAGGTAGCTGGAATTAAAGAAGGTATTTTGCTTGAGGCCGGCTTCGATGATGTTACACCGTATCCCCCCAGTGAACCACGTCTTGCCTGAATCATCTCTGTAATTTACGTTTGTGCTCTGACAATCACAACAGAGATGGAATCGAATAAAAAATCGTTGCGGCGTTCGGCTGAAGAGATCGAATG